>JADFXY010000280.1:0-6421 GCA_015233355.1 Deltaproteobacteria bacterium
ACACAGATGAAGGTTTTAACCGTAGAAGACGGCATGACGATATTACCCAATCAGGTCTATGTGGCCCCGTCAAACAAAGACATGGCTATGATGAAGGGTGTCTTGCACTTATTGGAGATCGCCGATTCCGCCGGCCTAAGGTTACCCATAGACGATTTTTTCCGGTCTCTGGCCCTGGACCAGGGCGAAGACGCCTGTTGTATCATCTTGTCGGGAACCGGATCAGACGGCTCCTCCGGATTGAAGGTAATTAAGTCCGAAGGCGGCCTGGTGTTGGTCCAGGATGAGGAATCAGCCAAATACAACGGCATGCCGCGCAGCGCCATAGCCACCGGGATGGTTGACTTTGTCCTGCCTCCTGAAGAAATGCCCGAGCGATTGATCAAATACCGGCAGACCACCATTCGTTTGGGGAGGGTGAAGGCCACCGTCCCTGAGCCAAAGGTCTTGGACGACTTGCCGAAAATATTCGCCCTCGTCAGGTCTAGAACGGGTCATGATTTTTCTTCATATAAAATAGGGGCCATCCTCAGGCGGATAAAACGGCGGATGGGCCTGAACCAGATTGAACAGATTGGCCATTACGTGAGTTTCCTTCGTCAAAATCCAGTGGAAATTGATACGTTATTTAGGGACATACTGATTGGTGTCACAAGTTTCTTTCGGGACAAAGAGGCCTTCCAGGTCTTAAAGGACAAACTGTTACCCCAAGTACTGGCCGGCTTAAGCCCGCCCCAAACCTTTCGGGCCTGGGTGGTCGGATGTTCCACCGGTGAAGAAGCCTATTCTATCGCCATAACCATCCGGGAATGCCTTAACATCATGAACAAGGAGATAAATTTTCAGGTTTTTGCGACGGATATAGATAATTTTGCCATCGCCAAAGCCCGTGAAGGCTCCTTTCCTCTTAGCATATCGGCTGAAGTCAGTCCTGAGATTCTGAGTAGATATTTTATCAAAGAGAATTCGTCCTATCTGATAAAAAAAGAAATCCGTGAATCAATGGTGTTCGCGGTGCAAAATGTCCTTAAAGACGCCCCATTTTCCAGACTTGACCTGCTTAGTTGCCGAAATTTACTAATTTACATGGAAAACGATCTTCAGAAGAAACTCTTCCCATTGTTTCATTATGTCATCAAAGAGGGTGGGATTCTTTTACTGGGTCCCTCGGAGAGCATAGGATCATTTTCCGATCTTTTTGCGGTAAGTGACAAGAAATGGAGGATCTACAAAAGACACCCGCAGGCGCGTTCTGCGCGGGCCATCGTTGATTTCCCCGTCGGCTTAAAGACCGAAACAGTCGGTTTCCTCGCCTCGGCGTCGGCACCTGTTAGAAACAAAAAAGTAGATCTCATCAAAAAAGCTCAGGAAATAGTATTGGAGAAGTTCTCCCCGACGTGCATTCTGATCGACGCCAAAGGAGAAATTCAACATATTCAAGGGAAAACAGGCAAGTATCTGGAACATGGTTCCGGTTTGCCCGGTCTAAATCTATTGAGCCTGGCCCGTGAGGGTTTGCGTCCGGATCTCGATTCCGCCTTACGCAAAGCTATGATGACTAAAGAATCAGTAATTGTCGAAGGGTTACGAGTCAAGACAAACGGTAACGGTGATGTCCAACCGGTTAAATTGACGGTTATGCCGATTAACGACATTCCTGAATTGGCGGACATGACCATGGTTGTTTTTCAAAATGTGGCCCTCCCGGAGGAAGAGGCGAAAACAAGGACCACCAAGGGAGCGGCCAAACAATTCAGCCAACGAATAGCCGCGCTTGATCTTGAGCTGCGTGAGGTGAGGGAAAACCACCAGATCGCCGTTGAAGAACTTGAGACCTCCAACGAGGAACTTAAATCATTGTACGAGGAGATGCAGTCAAGTAATGAAGAATTGCAGAGCGCCAATGAGGAATTGGGGGCTTCGAGGGAAGAACAGCAATCCATGAACGAAGAACTTCAAACGGTCAACGCGGAGCTTCAAAGCAAAGTTGATGAACTATCCCAGGTCCATAACGACCTCAAAAATACCCTTAACAGCACTGATATTGCAACTATTTTCCTGGACACATCGCTCCTGGTCAGACGATTCACCCCACATGCGAGTAAGATAGTCAACTTGATTGAAACAGACGTGCGGCGCCCCATCGGCCACATAGCCACCAACCTGGAATACTCGGATTTAGTAAAAGACGCTAAAAAAGTGCTCGATACTCTGATTCCTAAAGAAACGGAAGTCCGAACCTCCGACGGGCACTGGTATGCCATGCGGATTTTGCCTTACCGCACCACGGAGAACCAAATAGACGGCGTGGTGTTGACCTTTTTCGACATAACCGAATCAAAACTGGCCAATGAGGAATCTAAAGTGGCCAAGGAATTAGCTTACAGTATCGTAGATCTGGTCAGAGATTCCTTACTGGTGCTGGACGGCGACCTGAAAGTAATCAGGGCCAATAAAACTTTCTTAAATACCTTTAAGATGACCGCCGAAGAGACCCACGGACGGACGATCTACGAATTGGGTAACGGGCAATGGAACATTCCCGAGCTCCGTGATCTTCTTGGTAAGGGTTGCTCTGAAAACGCATCGTTTGGTTCTTTCGAAATTGAACATCAGTTTCCTGATATTGGACGAAAGAGGCTGCGGTTTTTGACCCGATCCATTCAGCACGTGACCAGTCAAAACACGATGATCCTGCTGGTCATCGAAGATGTTACCGATAAAGGGACCCCGGAACAATAAGCATCTGTTACTTGTTACTTGTTGCTGGTCAATGTCATGGACTTAAGGGGCAGGGAAATCGCACCGATTTCTTTAATGGTCAATTCCACTTAAGCCCCAAAGGGGCGCACTAGGTTAGCCCAGGGCAGCGCCCTGGGAAATACGGTGGGTTACGTGTCAGCAGGATGGTCAGGAGGTCGACCGGCTCCCAAAGTCATTTCTGTTGGATGGGATATCCGGCTACGGCTGAGGTGCTGAATTGCCAAGAATTTTCTATGGGCATTAAATGTTATTTTGTATAGTCGCCGCCCATACCCAGGGCGCTGCCCTGGGCTAACCTAGAGCGCCCCTCCGGGGCTGATTTGGAATCGGCCATTTTATGAATAAATCGTGCGTGATTGCACCTTAATTCAACAGCATTGGGGCGTTGCCCTGGGCTAACCTAGATCGCCCCGTTGGGGCTTTAGAGGAGCTGTCATCAACAGAAAGTTTTTCCCTTTAAGTCCAATGACATTGACCAGCAACAAGCAACCAGCACCGAGCAACCAGTAACGATCCCCGGTAAGGACTGTATTCATGAGAGAACCTGAAGACAAATCATTTAAGTTTGATGAACTCCGCCGGCAGGCCGAAGAATTGTTGAATATCCTCCCGAAAGATTCACTTGGATATTTTGAAGCCGAGCTCCCAAACTTGATTGAAGAATTGGAAATTCGCCAAACCGAACTTGAAATTCAAAATCAAGAACTCTGCCGCGCCCAATTGGAACTGGAGGAGTCGAGGGGCAAATATTTTTCCTTATACGACCTGGCCCCGGTCGGATATCTAACTCTCGATCAAACCGGTTTGATTTCCGAGGCGAATCTTTGTTGCGCCGAAATGTTCGGCCTGGCCAGACGACATTTGATCGGCGGTTCCCTGTACCGCTTTGTGGACCAGAATTCTAAGGACACTCTTTTTCGTCATTTGAAGAAGACCCGAGAGTCAAGCACAAAACTAACGTGTGAACTCAAACTTTCTAAAAATCAAGGCGCGGCGTTTTGGGTCCAAATGGAAAGTCTGGCTGATCATGACCAGGACGGGAACCTGACCACCTTCCGTATCGTTTTGGTCGACGTTACTGGGCGCAAGCAGATAGAACAGGATCTACAACAAAAAGAAAAGGATATCACACTGGCCAAGAATGCCGCTGAAGCCGCCAACCGGGCCAAGAGCACCTTCCTGGCCAATATGAGCCATGAAATCCGCACTCCGCTGAACGGTATCGTCGCCTGCATTGATCTATTGAAATCCACCCCGATTACTCCTGAACAGAGTAGTTTCCTGGACATGATGGGAATAAGCGCCGATGCCCTGATGAATATCATCACCGACGTTCTGGACCTGTCTCAAATCGAGGCCGGTAAGATGTCCTTCGAAAAGGAGAACTTTGATCTTCAAGAGTTGATTCATAACATATGCCGGGCTCTTGGTCCTGCCGCCGATGGCAAATCAATCCAACTAACCTATTCAGTTTCGAGCCGGGTGCCGGCCCTGCTCTATGGTGATTCAAACAGCTTGCGCCAGATTCTGACTAATCTGATCGGGAATGCCATTAAGTTTACCCTAACCGGCGCCGTAAAAATTGATATTGAATCCCCGGCCAATGATAAAGACAAATATCAGCTTCACGTCAGGGTCGGAGATACGGGGATTGGTATCCCTAAAGACAAGCTTTATTCCATATTTGAACCATTTGAACAGGCAGATTCTTCCATGACCAAGGAATATGGCGGGACTGGTTTAGGCCTGGCCATTTCCAAGCACATGGTCGAGGCTATGGGAGGCGAGATCTGGGCGGCAAACAACTCTCCCGATCCCGGCAGCACTTTTCACGTTATGTTTTGGATGGAACGAGGCACCCGGGCGGAAGAAATACTTGAGCCGGAACACTCCATGGCCGCCCCCCGTCTGCCGGATATGACCGGAGGGAAATGTTTGAATATCCTTCTCGTTGAGGACAACGAAATTAATCAACTGACGGGGAAAAGCCTCCTGGAAAAACTTGGGCATCAAGTAGACATAGCTGAAGATGGCCAAAAGGCCCTGGATAAATTCATGGCTAAAAAATATGATTTGATTCTTATGGATGTTCAACTGCCGAAGATGAATGGCCTGGAGGTTACCGCGCTCATTCGTGAAAAGGAAAAAGAGACCGGGAGGTATACTCCGGTTATCGCTTTGACCGCCTATGCCGTTAGAGAAGACCGGATGCGGTGTTTGTCTGCCGGTATGGATGGTTATCTTTCTAAACCGATCAATTTTGGTGCACTAAATAACCTTATTAAATCCTTTACCGATAGAACAACGCCCTCTCTATCGGCTCAGCCCCTAAAAATAATTCCCGACCAAATCATAGATAAGGAAGACTTTATCGCCCGCTGCATGGGCGACGAAAAAGTGATTATAGGAGTATTCAATATTTTTCTTAAGAATCATCAAGAATATCTTTCTAATATTCAGGCGACCGTAAATAGCCGTGACGCTCAAGGCTTGAAATTTTCGGCACATAAGTTCAAGGGGGCGTTATTGGGGCTCTCAGCGCATAGGGCCTCCGGGGTCGCCTTACAGCTTGAGAAAATGGGAGAGACCGCTGAATTCAACAACGCAGAAGAGGTATACGGAAAGCTTGTAAAAGAAACCGAACTACTTAGAACGGCTTTAGGGGAACTGGTTGGTACATGTTAGGCCCGGAACAACATTGGGTGTACACCTGTAGGGGCGACGCATGCGTCGCCCCAATACCCAGGGCGTTGCCGCTGGGTTAACCTAGTGCGCCCCGTTGGGGCTTAAGCGGAATTGGCCGTTTATTAAAATCGTATCCGATTCCCCTTCTCCTTAATTCAACAACATTGAGGTGAAGCCCTGGGTAACCGGTCAAAGTATAATTCAGTTGGAAGGAATTCACCCGATGTTGAATTCTCCTAAAATAACCATCCTGAATGTGGATGATAACGACGTCAGCCGTTATCTTGTCACAGAAATGCTCCATCATGAGGGATTTGATGTGCTGGAAGCAGCCACTGGGAGAGAGGCCCTCCAACTGTCCGCAATGATTCCCGACCTGATTATCCTCGATGTGAATCTGCCGGATATGAGTGGATATGAGGTATGCAGGCAGGTCAGAGCACATCCTGCCACCGCGGCTATCCCAATCCTTCACCTATCTTCCACATCCGTGGATGACCAATCCAAGGTAACCGGTCTGGATAATGGAGCAGACGGCTTCTTAACGCATCCCGTGCCAAAATTTGTGTTGACCGCCTCAGTCAGGTCCTTGATTAGAACTCGGCAGAAGGACATGGAGTTGCTTGCCGCGGCCCGGCAATGGCAAGTTACTTTCGATGCCGTGACCGATCTGATCTGGTTGATGGACGCTGAACATATGATCCTTCAATGCAATAAAGCCACGATCAGGTTTCTCGGCAAACCGTCTAGGGAAATCGTTGGGCGTCCGTGTTATCAGGTTATTCACAAGCTATCAGGACCGATTCAGGGCTGCCCGGCCATGTGCGTCAAGGATACTCTATGCCGGGAAGAACAAATTCTTTCGGAACACAACAGATGGTTTAGTGTAACCGTTGATCCCATTATGGATCAGGGCGGCAATCTCGTTGGATTTGTCCATATTATGTCCGACATCACCGACCGTAAGCGAATG
>JADFXY010000281.1:0-6403 GCA_015233355.1 Deltaproteobacteria bacterium
ACTTACACCGGCTTGATTACTTCGAAACAATTAATGTGACTACCAGCAAGGGCAGCGATGACAGCAAGATGATCGTGAAGACCGAAGTAAAAGAAAAGCGGACCGGGGCCTTCAGTGTCGGGGCAGGTTATAGCTCGGTTGACAAGATCATTGGAATGGGCCAAATATCACAGCGGAATTTGTTCGGACGAGGCCAAGAGTTGACCTTCGCAACTTACCTTGGTGGCGCCTCCTCCAGATACAACATCAGCTTTACCGAGCCATGGTTATTCGACATCCCCCTGCGGGCCGGGATTGATCTTTTCGACTGGAACCGTGATTTTGACCAATATACGAAGGAGAGCCTGGGCGGCAAGGTAAGATTCAGTTACCCCATCTGGGGACAGGAACTTCGGGCCGGAGTTATGTATAAGTATGATAACTCAGACATTACCAATGTGTCCCGCGGTGCCGCCCTGGTCATTCAAGACATGAAAGGTAACCACATCACCAGCAGTACGACCACCTCGCTGGAACGCGACAGCAGAGATCATGAATTCAATACCACCAAAGGGTCCAATAACAACATTGCGGTGGAATATGCCGGGCTGGGCGGGACCAACTCCTTTACCAAATACACGGCCGGTTCCGGCTGGTACTTCCCGCTGCCTTGGACGACTGTAGGCTTCATACAAGGCCGGATCGGCTATGTCAGGCAGAATGAAGGCGGCGATCTGCCTCTTTACGAGAAGTTCTTTTTAGGCGGCATCAATACCATGCGGGGGTTTGAGTATGCTAAGGTCAGCCCCAGAGACCCGGCCACCGGTGACCGTATCGGCGGCGAAAAGATGATGCTGTTCAACGGTGAATATCGTTTTCCATTGGTTCCCAAAGCCGGGTTGGTGGGTGTGGCCTTCTATGACACCGGCAACGCCTTTGCCAATTCGGACGGGTATGATTTCACTAAATTACGAAAGAGCGCCGGGTTGGGCATCCGGTGGTACTCTCCCATTGGACCTCTCCGGTTGGAATACGGGTTTAATCTGGATCCGTTGGTTGACGAACCAAGCGGTAACTGGGAATTCTCCGTCGGGTCGGTTTTCTAACCCCAAAAAAATGCGCCACATCACTCGGTTTTGCCCGATCCCCAAAGCTTCTCGTCGGGCACGACCGCTTTTGCTTTTAACTCTTCTTTGCATAAGTTAGTCAGGAGGTCACTATGAATCGTCACATGATATGGTTAATTGCGCCCCTTCTTTTGTGGCTGGTTGTCGGTCGCGCTGAGGCCGCCGGCCAGTTTAAAATTGGCGTAATTGACCTTCAGGAATGCTTAAATAAATCTGAAGCCGGCAAGAAGGCCTTTAGCACGCTGAAGACCAAAAAGGATAAGATGCAGATTCAGATAGACAAACGCCAGGCGGATCTGGATAGCATTCGGGAACAATTAGAAAAACAGAATACCGTGATGAGCCCGGAAGCCAAGCGGGACCGCCAAAAAGAATTCGAACGGAAGTTGCGCGACTTCCGGGATATGGTCGCCGATTTCAATGACGAAATGGGCAAGGCAGAGGAAAACAAGAAACGGGAAATATTTCAGGACCTGGTCGAGAAGGTAATTAATGATTATGCCAAAAAGAATGGATTTACCCTGGTTATGGAAAAACGCACCAGCGGACTTCTTTTTGCCGATCAAGCGATAGATATTACCAATGAAATTATTGAACTTTTTAACCGGTCTGCAGGCAGGTCACAACAATCAAAAGAATAGCCGGACGGGGAGACCATGGACGAGGTGATCATGGATCGTTCTGAGGGCCGGACGGTTAACCAACTGGCCGAGATGACAGGCGGTCGCGTAATCGGTGATGGAGCAACCATTATTTGGGGCCCTGCTCCTATTGAGACGGCGGAAAAAGGGCAGATCACTTTTCTGGCCAATCCCAAGTACGCCCCGAAGTTGCCTCTAACGAGGGCGTCGGCTGCCATCATCGGTGAAGATGTGGCTCCCCCTGATCTTCCGGTGATTGTTACCAAAGATCCATATTTGACCTTTGCCAAAGTGGCCGCCTTTTTTCTCCCCAAACCCGTCTGGACCGGCCGGATCAGCCCCCAGGCGGCCATAGACTCGGACGTGGTTATCGGTGAAGGGTCTTCCGTTTACCCCTTTGTTTCTGTAGGAGCCGGCTCGCGTATCGGACAGAGAGTCACCTTGCTGCCGGGTGTGGTCATCGGCCGCGAGGTCGTTATCGGAAATGATTGCCTGATCTACCCTAATGTGACTATCCTGGATCGATGCCGCTTAGGGTCGCGGGTAATCATCCATGCCGGGACGGTCATCGGCAGCGACGGTTATGGCTTTGCACCCGACGGGCGGGCTTATTTTAAAATTCCGCAGGTGGGCATCGTCCAGATCGACGACGATGTGGAGCTTGGCGCCAACAATACCGTGGATCGGGCCGCCATGGGCGTGACCCATATCAAACGTGGAGTCAAGACCGATAACCTGGTTCATATTGCGCACAACGTCGTCATTGGAGAAGACACGCTATTGGTGGCCCAAGTGGGTATTTCCGGCAGCACCAAGGTTGGAAATCATGTCATTATGGCCGGGCAAGCCGGCGTCGTGGGGCACTTGTCCATCGCTGACGACGTTATGATCGGACCCCAATCCGGCGTCACCAAGTCTCTCGAAAAAGGCGCTGTAGTGACGGGCACTCCGGCTATGCCGCATCGTACTTTTCTCAAGACATCCGTTCTGATTCCAAAACTCCCTGAACTGAACAAGACCGTCCAGAGGTTGGAGAAACGGATCCTGGAACTGGAACAAAAACTTGACCTCCAGACCAAAACCGATGCTGATTAGAGGGCTGGCCGGCGCGGCCTCATAGCCGAATTCGGGGCACAGTCTGCCACGGCAGTTTCGGCCCAGGCCCGGTATATTCTACTCCCAGGATCTTCATCGGCAGCCAGCCCGGCCAGTTCTTTAAACAAATAGGAGACCAAATGGTGTGTTTTCCCTTCTCTCCTTTTCTAGTTGCGCGCTTAATCCAACAATCAACGTAATGGCTTAAATTTATTTGTACAGTGAATGAATCAGGGGGAATCAACCCATGGCAGATGTCTTTGATGTGAATAAAATTATGAGTATCCTTCCCCACCGGTACCCTTTTCTACTCCTGGACCGGGTTCTGTCCATCGAGCTTGAAAAAGAAATTGTGGCGCTAAAAAACGTAACCATCAATGAGTATTTTTTTCAGGGACATTTCCCGGGAATGCCCATTATGCCCGGTGTCTTAATTGTCGAGGCGATGGCCCAGGCCGGCGGAGTATTGGCCTATGCCTCTTCTCCTGACAGCATGGGCGACCAGGTGGTCTATTTCCTGGGCATGGACGACGTCCGGTTTCGAAAGCCGGTGGTGCCTGGAGACCAACTCATCTTCAACTGCAAAGCCACACGTTCAGGAAGAAAAGTCTGGAAGATGAAAGGCGAAGCTTATGTTGAAAACAACCTGGTGGCCAGCGCTGAGTTGATGGCTAGAATAGGCAATAAGTAGTTATTTATTTGAGGATTATTATGGAAATTCATCCAACCGCTTTGGTTGACCCTAAGGCGGACCTGGGCCAGGGAGTCAAAGTTGGGCCCTTCGCGATCATAGAAAGGGACGTGGTGATCGGGGCAGACTCCGAAATCGGGGCGTATGCCAGGATAGACTCTTACACCACCATGGGCAGGGGTTGCCGGATATTTCCCTATGCCTCCATCGGTAGCGCCCCCCAAGACTTGAAATTCAAAGGCGAGAAAAGCGAGCTGATCATCGGCGACGGCACGGCTATCCGTGAGTATGCCACAGTCAACCGAGGGACAGAGGCCGGCGGCGGAGTGACCCGGATAGGCGAAAACTGTTTCCTGATGGCTTATACCCACGTTGCCCACGATTGTTTGCTGGGGAAAAGCGTGATCATGACCAACGCCGCCACCTTAGCCGGGCACGTTGTCCTGGGCGATCATGTCATTGTCGGGGGGTTGAGTGCCGTGCTCCAGTTCGTCAAGGTCGGGGATAATGCCTTCTTAGCCGGGATGTCTGGAATTGCAAAGGATATACCGCCCTATGTGTTCGCTTCAGGTAATACGGCCGTCCTGTACGGGTTGAATCTGATTGGGCTTAAGCGTCATGACTTTGCCGAAGAAGAAATTTCCGCCCTAAAGAAAGCCTACCGGATCATTTTCCGGTCCCATTTGACTAAGGCCGAAGCCCTCAAACAGGCCAGAGTTGAGGTGCCGCAGCTTCCCCGCGTAATGTATTTCCTGCAGTTTATTGAGGCCTCCCAGAAGGGCGTTCCCAGACATGGCTCCGGCGAAAAATGATGTCCCCCGCATAGGTCTGATCGCAGGCAACGGCCAATTCCCCATCATCTTTTCTCAAGCAGTGAAAGATCGTGGATATTCGGTAGTGGCTTTGGCCCACTTGCACGAAACCGACCCGGCCATCGACTCGGTTGCCGACGTCGTCGAGTGGGTTAAGTTGGGCCAATTGAGCCGCATTATCAAGGTATTTAAAGAACACCGGGTACATGAAGCCGTCTTGGCCGGGGGGATTACCAAGGCGCGGATGTTTTCCAAGCTCCGCCCGGATTTTAGAACCTTGGCCTTGCTGGCCAAAATGGACACCAAGCTTGACGATGGTCTTCTGCGGGCCCTGGCCGGGGAGTTGGAAAAAGAAGGCATCGCTGTGAAATCACCAGATGTGTTTATGCCGGCTTTATTGGTCGAGCCGGGTTTGCTGACCAGGCGCCGGCCCACTTCGGCCGAGGCCCGGGACGTAGCCTTCGGCTGGCGGATAGCCAAAGAATTGGGACGACTGGATATCGGACAATGTGTGGTGGTTCGGGACCAGGTCGTCTTGGCCGTGGAAGCCATCGAAGGGACGGACAAAACAATCCGTCGCGGCGGCTCATTGGGCCGGGAAAAGGTCGTAGTGGTCAAGGCGGCCAAACCTAATCAGGATTTGAGATTTGACAAACCAGCCGTGGGTCTCCAAACAATTGACGCCATGGCTGAGGTAAAGGCCGCAGTGCTGGTCATAGAAGCACATAAGACCCTGATCTTTGACCGCCAGGCCATGACCAAGGCCGCGGATAAGGCCAAGATCGCCATCGTGGCCCTAACCGATGGGGCCGAATGTCTCGAACCGGTCTAGGAACTTACCTGGGAATTTACCCGCGGGAGATGGCATGGAACAAACAATAAGGACGCTGGCTTGCCTAAACAGCCATAGTTTTGTGGCCAAATTGGATGAAGTCAGACTAAGAAACGGACGTATCTCCGACCGGATAAAGATTGACCATCCTCAGGCGGTGGCGGTTATCCCCTTGGTGGATCCTGAGCATGTCCTGATGGTCAAGCAATATCGCTACGCCCTGGGGTTTGAGACCTGGGAGATCCCGGCGGGCAAAATGGACCAGGGTGAAGATGAACTGACCTGCGGGCAACGCGAATTGATGGAAGAAACCGGTTACCAGGCCGCCAAACTCACGCACCTGCTCAGTTACTATCCGGCCATTGGATACTCCGACGAAATCATCCACATTTACCTGGCTCCACAGGTGATCAAGTCTGTTGACCAGGTTGATGAAGATGAGATTTCGGCCGTGGAGGTTGTTGCTTTGTCCAAAATAAAGGATATGATCCGCCGGGGCGAGATTATGGACGGCAAGACAATTCTTGGAATTTCTCTGCTCTCCGGCGCCTTGGACTGATTGGCCCTGCCCCCTTAACTCAACGACATTGATTGGCATTATGCTAAACGTGGACGTTTCAGGCTACAAATTACAGGCGATTAAGCCTGGCTGCCTACTTGGTCAAAAATTTGTACCAATAGTTGAATTAAAACTTGACAATGGCACCATGATATTATAGCCTCCAAAATATTTGCCCGATGCTTGCCTCTCTCAATCTCCTCTTAGCGGGATTTAAAATGAATTACATCCCCCGTAATTATAACATAATTTCCTTTCTAAAAATCGTGCCCCCCCCCCCAGCGTTTTTAACGATCAAGAAATAATTCCCCCCTGACTGTTTTCCCTATTGCAAATAATACCAGGTGGCGTTTGCCCGAAGTCAAATGGCGCCATACCCTGGATAAATCCCTATTGTTCTGTTGATCTATAGGGAGAAAGAAAACGAAGAGGTCGTTGTTTGTCTTGGTTTGTTGTGTCGGATTGGCTTTTGGTATGGTGAGTTTTGGATATCCTGGAGTTACAGCACAATCGCCGAAAAGTACTATTTCCTTACCCTCATAAGAAGGAGGACTACTCATGTACCGGGTTATCTTAATTGTGCTTATTCCGCTTCTCTTTCTGGCACCTAATGGTTTTGCCAGTGATGTCAATGTCGCCAATGTTTTAGCCCCTGACGGATCATAAC
>JADFXY010000282.1:0-6365 GCA_015233355.1 Deltaproteobacteria bacterium
TTCGCTGGGCACTATTTTGTTTGAAATGCTCACGGGACAAAAGCCCTTTACCGGTGACTCCCTGACCACCTTGATGTATCAAATTGCCAACACCCCCCATCCTTCCCCGCGGTCGTTTAACCCCAAGGTCCCGGCAATCATGGAAAAAATTCTGGCCAAGGCCATGGCTAAAGATTTTGAAAAGCGCTACCAGCGCGGCCAGGAATTCGCCGCCCATCTCAGGCAAGTTGCCAAAAGACTTGAGGAGTTGGAATCAAAGAAGAACGCCGACCTGCCCGAAGCATAACCCCATGGTCGCGTCGCGATTGAGGCGCAGCCGATCAAGAAAATTCCCCAAATGCACATCTCCAAAGATATAGCAACCGTCAGATTCATCATCGGCAAGGTCGAACTTTCCTGGACCCCGGAGTTGACTATCCCATTAGGGTATGCCCGATATGCCCGGTCCTGGATTGGCTGGTCGGAACATGCAGCACGGACAAATTTAAAGATTCTTCAAACAGACTTGACATCCTCCCAACGGTGATTAACTTAAGATCAAGAAAAGTAATTAAATCTATCTGAATATAGGTATAAATTGAAGCTGAAGGAGGAACCTCAGCGAATGGGAGGAGGGGATCATTATGGAAGGAACTTGTTTACGGTTTAGTGGGAGACCATACTGGTTGGTGACCGGAGCCTGTGAACCGATCGGGGATATTTTCTCAGACCGGCTCTGGTGTGGCTGTGGAGATACCGGAGGGGAAGTAATCTGCGAAGACGCCTGTGCTTGTGAATAGGCCGATTCTTCTGAATATAAGAAAAAGGTCGGGAATGATTGTCCGGCCTTTTCTATTGGTGCCCTGGACGCTCGGTCCCTAATGAGAGTTATCCTTGAGGAAGTCCGGCCTTCCCTGGGTCATCGTTCGTCCAACAACCTCCGAATGAGTTTAGCCGTGGCAGCCATGTCCAACGGTTTCATCATAAAGCCTTTTATTCCAATTCGTTTGGCCTCTTCCTCGCTGACGGACTGACTATATCCCGTGCACATAATTATTGGGATATCAGGTCGGAGGCGGAGTATCTCTTGGGCCAGCTTGTCCCCCGTCATGGTGGGCATGGCCATGTCGGTAATAACCAAATCAAAACTGTCCGGCTGAAGGACAAACGCCTCTAACGCTTCTGAACTATTTGTTTTACTAATTACTGTGTAACCTAATTGGGACAGAATCTTTTGGCCCGTGTCGATTAGCCCCGGTTCATCATCGACCAGCAGGATCGTCTCCGACCCTCTCGGGTTTGTTTCATCGTCATCAATCTCTAATTCAACTTCTTCTTTGGCCAACGGCAGAATGACATTAAAGGTTGACCCGCGTCCCGGTTCGCTGTAAACAGTGATGGCTCCACCATGGTTTCTCACGATGCCATGGACAATGGCCAGGCCCATGCCGGTGCCTTTACCTATTTCTTTGGTTGTGAAAAAAGGATCAAAGATGCGGCTGACGATTTTGCTGTCCATCCCTTGTCCGGTGTCGCTTACAGTCAATTTTAGATAGAGTCCTGGGGCCAGGTTGATGTACCTGGCAGCGGAATCAGGATCAAGGTAGAACTCATTTAGTTTTATGTCTAAGACTCCGCCGTTGTCTTGCATGGCATGGGCGGCATTGGTGCAGAGGTTTATCAGCACCTGCTGGATTTGCGTCGGGTCACCTAATATGTATGCTTCCTGTGGTGGCTCTTCATGGTTGATGATAATATTGGCCGGCAAGGAAGCCCGAATCAGCTTGATGCTTTCTTGAATAATTGATGAGAGTTCGAATGATATCTTTTCCTGGTCGGATTTACGGCTGACGGCTAGGATTTGTTTGACCAAGTCTCTGGCCCGCTTGGCTGCTTTGAGTATTTCTTCTAAGAATCCTTGACTGGCGGAATCGGAGTTAACATCATCTAGGGCGAGCTGAGTGTAGCCGAAGATGCACCCGAGAATATTGTTGAAATCGTGGGCGATCCCACCAGCCAGAGTTCCGATGGCCTCCATTTTTTGGGCCTGAAGCAGTTGAGCTTCTAATTTTTTTTGGCGTTCCTCTGCCCTGTTACGTTCCGTGATGTCCTGGACCGTACCAACCATCATGGTTAATTGGCCTGATTGGTTCACCACCGGTTCACCCAGGGCCTTGATAAATTTGTGGGACCCATCCCGGCAAAGCAACCGGTGCTCTATAGCGTAACTCCTGATGTTCTTTATAGAATCATGGACCGTGTTAACCACGAAATCCCGGTCGTCAGGATGCACGATCGAAACAAATGCCTCAAGGCCGAAATCCTCACGGGTAAGTCCAACAATCCTGAAAAGCTCATCTGAACCGTCCAACCGGCTCGTTTTCGGGTCTAAACGCCAGTGTCCGAGTTGGGCGATTTGCTGAGCTTTTTTCAGTAACCTCTCATTTTCTTTAAGGGTCTCCGCCGCCTGCTTCCGTTCGGAAATATCGGTGATGAAGGCATAGTAATACGGCGGTTGTCCCTCTTCATCGCTGCGAAGGTGAACCAACAACTCGACGGGTACGCGGGTGCCGTCTTTCCGGACGTATTCCTTCTCATACCGAACCGGATGACCTGTCCGATGCAAGTCTTGCAGCATTGGTAGCTCGTTTTCTTGCCATTCCGGGGGCGTGATGTCTTTGGTCCAATCGAGCTTGATGAACTCGTCTTTGGTATATCCCAGCAATTGAGGAAAGGCCGCGTTGCAGACACCCAGACGTCCGTCAGAGTAGCCTACCCCGAACGGCAGGGACGAATGTTCGAGTAAATCTGCAAGAAATGCAGCCTGTTGCCGGCTATTCAAGAGGGCTTTTTCGGTTTTTTTCCGTTCAACAATCTCCTGCTCAAGTTCTTTCGTCCTCATGGACACCTGTTTCTTCATGGATAGAGACCAGGCGGCAAGGAAAAGAAACACGGCCAAAAAGGCGGCAACGGCGAGCAGGATGTACTTCATAACCGATTGAAGAGTAACTTTCGGAGGCTCCACCAGGCCGAACCATTTTGAATGGATTCGATTGTATTCTCCGGTCGCCTTGATTATGCTCAATCCTTCGGAAAGGCGGTCCAAAAGATCTTTATTTCCTTTCTTTACCGCAAAGCTAAAGGGCCGTTGATATTCGTCCAAGACAATAGGGGATTGCTCCAGATTGCTGAGCCCCAAGTTTTTTAAATGGAGCAGCCCCACCAGCTTCGGCATCAAGGCTGCGTCTCCTTTTCCAATAGCCAGAAGCCGAAGGGCCTCAGGGAGGCTGTCCGTCAGCACAAGTCTGTCCGGCGTGGTTAAGCCCTTTGCCATCAGATAGTCGTGGGCCGCGTCATTTTTCATCACGATGAGCCTCTTACCCACCAAATCTTTAATTGAATTCAGCCTGTTACCTTTTTTTCTGGTGAAAACGGCATCATATGAGATTGTATGCGGCTCGGAGAAATCAAATAGTTTAGCCCTTTCCTTGGAATAAGCCATCATGGGCAGCATGTCGATCTGCCCGGCCGCAAGGGCTTCGCGGGCCCGGTCCCATGGCCCCACCTGGATATCAATCTCCAACCCCATAACTTTGGCCACTGCCTTGGCCAGGTCCACACTGAAACCTCCCGGGACGCCTTCCCGGTTCAAGAAGGTATAGGGATAATAATTGTCCACAATAATTGTTGAAAGACGTTTTTTCGGAAATGCCGGATCGCCGCCGTCGTTGTCTATCATTTGCTGATGGGGCGGCTGGATAGACGGCGTTACTTTATCTTCCGCAACAGCCTGGCGACAGTGCTCCCCGGCTGGGTTGAACATGAACACCAGCGCAGGTATTGCGGTCACAAGAACAATGGCAACTATCCGGGACCGCAGATTTAGCCAGGACAAGAATCTGTCCATGCAGAACCATTCCTTCCTTAATGAATCCGTTTGTCCCCATGGGGATGAAAGATGTGGCACTCAGTGCGGCCTGAATCGGTTTTTTTCTGATCCCTTGCCTCTGGCGGCAACGAGCAACCAGTAGCTGTCTTCCGGTTTAGACGACTAAACCGCGTTCCAAGGAGGTGATCATCTGCTTGGCTTCGGCAAAGGAAGGGTAGATCTTCAGAGCCTGGTGAAAAGCTTTCTTGGCCTGGTCAAAATCCTTCATCAGGATGAAAACCTGGCCGATGTTAAAGTAAATATTTTCGTCATCCGGTGACACTTTTAGGGCGCTGCGGTATTGGTTCAAGGCCTCACGATACTTTCCTTGCCTGCGGTAAAGGATATTTGCCATTGTTCTTGTGGCCGCAATACCTGCGCTGGTGTTCATGTTCAACCCAGCCGGGGAGCACTGTCGACAGGCTGTTGCGGAAGATAAATTAACGCCATCTCTCCAGCCGCCCCATCAGCAAATGCAAGACAATGACGGCGGCGATCCGGCATTTCCGAAAAAACATCTTTCAACAATTATTGTAGACAATTATTACCCCTATACCTTCTTGAACCAGCAAGGCGTCCCGGGCGGTTTCAGCCTGGACCTGGCCAAGGCAGTGGCCAAAGTTATGGGGTTGGAGATTGATATCCAGGTGGGGCCATGGGACCGGGCTCGCGAAGCACTTGCGACCGGGCGGATCGATATGCTGCCCATGATGGCCTATTCCAAGGAAAGGGCTAAACTATTTGATTTTTCTGAACCGCATACAATCTCATACGATGCCGTTTTCACTCAAAAAAACAATGACCGGTTGAAGTCAATAAAGGATCTGAAGGGCAAAACGCTCATCGTGATGAAGAATGACGCGGCCCACGACTACCTGATAGCCAAGGGCTTAGCCACGCCGGATAGGCTTGTGCTGACGGACAGCCTCCCTGAAGCCCTTCGGCTGCTGGCTATCGGCAAAGGAGACGCCGCCTTGATGCCGAAGTTGGTGGGACTACTCCATCTAAAAAATTTAGGGCTCAGCAATCTGGAGCAATCCCCTATTGTCTTGGACGAATATCAGCGGCCCTTTAGCTTTGCGGTAAAGAAAGGAAATAAAGATCTGTTGGACCGCCTCTCCCAGGGATTGAGCATAATCAAGGCGACCGGAGAGTACGATCGAATCCATTCAAAATGGTTCGGTCTGGTGGAACCTCCAAAAGTTACTCTTCAATCGGTGATGAAGTACATCCTGCTCGCCGTTGCCGCCTTTTTGGTGGTGGTTCTTTTCCTTGCCGCCTGGTCTCTATCCATGAAGAGACAGGTATCCATGAGGACGAAAGAACTTGAACAGGAGATTGTTGAGCGAAAAAAAACTGAAAAAGCTCTTTTGGATAGTCGGCAAGAAGCTACATTACTGGCGAATTTACTCGAACATTCATCCCAACCATTTGGGTTAAGTCATCTTGATGGCCGCATGATTCTATGCAATCCAGCACTGCCTGGTTTGCTTGGATATACAAAAGAAGAGTATATGGAGATGAATTGGGCACAGAATGTCACGCCACCAGAATGGATAGATTATACAAGAGAAAGGCTATCAGAACTCCTGCTAACTGGTCTACCGGTGAAGTATGAGAAAGAGTACTTGCGCAAAGATGGAACACGCATCCCCGTCGAGTTATTTGTTCATTTGTACCAAGATGAAAGCACACAACAACAGTACTATTATGCATTTATTAACGATATTTCCGAACGGAAGCAGGCGGCGGAAGCTCTTAAAGAAAATGAGAGGTTACTGAAAAAAGCTCAGCAAATCGCCCAGCTCGGACACTGGCGGCTAGACCCGAAAACAAGCCGGTTGGACGGTTCAGATGAGCTTTTCCGTATTGTTGGACTCACTCGTGAAAATTTCGCCCTTGAGACATTTGTTTCGATCGTGCATCCTGACGACCGGGGTTTCGTGGCCAACACAATCCAGGACTCTATAAAGAACATCCGGAGTTATGCAATAGAGCACCGGTTGCTTTGCCGGGATGGGTCCAACAAATTTATTAAGGCCCTGGGTGAGCCGGTGGTGAACCAGTCAGGCCGGTTAACCATGATGGTCGGTACAGTCCAGGACATCACGGAACATAAAAGGGCAGAGGAACGGCAAAAAAGATTAGAAGCCCAACTGCTCCAGGCCCAAAAAATGGAGGCCATCGGAACTCTGGCTGGTGGTATCGCCCACGATTTCAACAATATTCTTGGGTGCATCTTCGGCTACACTCAGCTCGCCTTAGATGATGTTAACTCCGATGCCGCCAATCAAGAATTCTTGAAAGAAATACTCAAAGCAGCCAAGCGGGCCAGGGACTTGGTTAAACAAATCCTAACCGTCAGCCGTAAATCCGACCAGGAAAAAATATCATTCGAAGTCGCATCAATTATTCAAGAAAGCACCAAGCTGATTCGGGCTTCCTTGCCGGCCAATAT
>JADFXY010000283.1:0-6342 GCA_015233355.1 Deltaproteobacteria bacterium
GTAAAATAACATAAAAGTCAAGATTTGTCAAGTACATTCGATTAGTCACCCGAACCGACACTTGAATTGGAACCTGATCAACCCTATTCAATTGGAGCCGTACTTGACCCGCCTATAACCCAATGTCATTAGACTTAAGGTGCCGGGGCATCGGATCCTATTCTAATAAATGGTCAATTCCGATTAGGCCCTGAAACGGCGCTCTAGGTTAGCCCAACGGCTATAATCCCGGGCCATATTATAATACAGACCGGTCTCGGAGTCAAAGTATTGTCCAGGGAAGCGGAGGTCGTAGGTCAGCGAGCCGGTGGGTGTTCAGTTGCCGAAGGGGTCTTTGTCCCATTTCCAGACTGTCGCGCCGGTGGAGTCTATGATTGAGCGGGGCGACCCCAAATGATCAGGATTGAGGTAGTAAAGCGCGCCAGGCTTGAGCACCACGACCGGTAAATCGCCCAGCCAGACGGTTTCCTGGATCACGCTGCCGGTGCCGTCGTATTCGCCAAGGAGATGACCGGCCTCGCCATAGACGAAGATCGTTGTCGTCGTGCCTAATTTCCGCACCCGTTGCCCCAGGCCGTTAATAGCGTAGGAGGTCGTGACACCGCCCGTAGTGATTTGGACTAAGCGGCCCCGTGCATCGTAACCGTAGGTGAAGGTGCCGTCCCCGGTCAAATTTCCGGCCGCATCATAGGTGTAGGTTTGGGCCGAGGGGCCGGTTCGGCTTTGGAGCCGGTTGCTGGCACTGGAAATGGAATAGCTCGACGTGCCGGTGGTTATGCTGGGGCGGACCCCGTTGCTGTCGGTAATCCCGGTGATCCGGCCGGCCAGGTCATAGGTGAGGCTGATGGTCTGATTCCCGCCTGTTCCCGAAAACGTAATTCCGGACACCCGGCCATCTTGATCAAAGGTGCGGCTGTAGGTGGTCGCACCAGAGCCTCGGCTCCAACCGGTGGCAGGACCAAAGGGGTGATAGGCGATGGAATTGATAAGTTGAGTGCCGCCCACGGTAATCCCGCTGACACGCCCGGCTATGTCGTAGGAAAAGGCCAAACTGCGCCCGGACGGGTAGGTCAGGCCGGTCAGGTGTCCCGCGGCGTCATAGGCATAGCTTGTGGTCAGGCTCTGCGTCCTTACTCCCTGAGTTACTCTGCAACACACTCTATGGATCACTATTATCTAGCACATATATGCGGACTCTTAATTCGCCCATAAATACAACAACCAGGAACGGATTCGACCCGGTAGGGAAAACAGCAAAGTCATAACGCCCATAAAGCAGGTTGGCGTCAACAAGAGCAATAGCAGATGGGTCATAATTCGAACAAAAATACTGAAAATCATGTATCATTCTTTGATCAATGTCGAGATAATAGCCCGTAGCGTCTCCGGAAAAAAACGAGTTGACAAAATGATATGCTCTGTTCTTGGACTTCTGTGACAGTACATTGACAGCCTGCCATGACCCTGAAGCAATGGAGATAAGCAGTAATAGCGCCATCGTAGATCTAACTAAATGATGTTTAATGGCAAAGTTAACAAACATATATAACATGAATGCACAACACGCTACAACATTCGCAACTGCAAAGAGTGAAAACATCAAGTGCCTATGTATAAGCGACGTGTGGTAGCCCCCTAGTGCCATTATGATTTCGAGCAAGGCCAGGGTTACGGATAACAACCAAAGAATCATTTTGATTCTGCCCATGTGTTCTCCTTTATTCACATTGCACATGCTTCAACCTTGCAGTTAGCAATAACTTCCTTTGCCCACGTTAGGCAATTTTCGAACCAGAATGTGTATGTGCTACACTCTCCTCTTCGCATCAGGGCTGTTTTCCTCACGCAATTGTCAAATCTGGCCTGATTACAACAAGCAGGTGCTTTTATCTCTTGGCAATTGGATGGTTGGAAGGGATCCTTGTATATCTTCCCAAGTCCGGGACAACTTATATCGAGATACAGCCCAGCGCACTGATTATCCACGCAGACAGAGAAGTGTGGGGAGTCAAAGCAGAGGTAAGTCTTTAACCCACTAGGGTCCGTCCCATTAATCGGATTCCCCCCAACATACGCATAAGTATTGATCCCCCCAGCTAACCCAATCGGGTCGCTCTGAATATACCTACCCAGCCCCGGATTATAATCCCGGGCCATATTATAGCACAGCCCGGTCTCAACATCAAAGTATTGCCCCGGAAATCTTAGATTATACGGCAATGTTCCGGTGGGAGCGCCGTTGCCGAAGGGGTCTTTGTCCCATTTCCAGACTGTCGTACCGCTCGCATCTATTATAGATTTGGGAGAACCCAAGTGATCTGGATTGACGTAATATACCGCTCCTGTTTTTAGCACACCTACCGGCAAATTACCTAACCAGACGGTTTCCTGGATTACACTCCCAGCCGAATCATACTCACCAAAGAGTTGGCCCGATTCGCCATAGACGAAGATTGTTGTCGTCGTGCCGCTCTTTTGCACGCGCTGGCCCAGGCCGTTGATGGCGTAGGAGGTCGTGACGCCGCCGGTGATGACCTGCACGAGTCGTCCCCGTGCATCATATGTGTACGTATTCGTCCCGTCAGCGGTCAGGTTTCCGGCCGCATCGTAGGTGTAGGTTTGGGGAGACGGCCCGGTTCGGCTTTGGAGCCGGTTGCCGGCGCCGGAAATGGAATAGCTGGTCGTGCCGGTGGTTATGCTCGGGCGGACGCCGTTGCTGTCGGTGATGCCGGTGATCCGGCCGGCCAGGTCATAGGTCAGACTGATGGTCTGATTCCCGCCTGTTCCCGAGAACGTAATTCCGGATACCCGGCCGTCTTGATCAAAGGTGCGGCTGTAGGTGGATACACCGGAACCCTGGGTCCACTTTTGCTCACAGGTTGGCCAAGGCCGTTGAAGCGCCATCCGTCAGACTTGAGATCAAAATCACCTCACGGTACGCCGGTTCTTGGACAACCTGGCATAGTGGCGCGCCACCTCCGAAGCATACCGCCTTCCGACATGCTCATGGCTTTCTGCCAGCCACTCGCTCAAACGCGTTTGGCCTATGGACGGACCCTCTGGAGCCAGCAGATTCCCCATCAGCCCCTTGTACTCCTCCCAAGTCAGGACAACATCCTTGACGAACCAACCGGTCACGAACGTGGCCACATACGCTAGCGGCATTGGTAAGTGAACCAGCCGGGCCGGACGCCCCACTTGGGCCGCAATTAGCCTTACAAGTTCATTGAAGCTGAAGGATTCTGGCCCCACCGCGTCGCATATGGTATTCCCTGGCTGGACCACTGCGTCGACGATCAGCCGCGCCATGTCCTCGACGTAGATAGGGCGGATAGAGTAGCGGCCATCACCGGGGATGCCGAACACCGGAAAACGACGGATAAACCAGGCGATGTTGTTGATGAGGATGTCTTCCGCTCCGAAGATGACGGTAGGGCGCAGGATGGCGTACGAGAGGCCGGAGTCGATCACGGCCTGTTCCAGTTGGGCCTTGCCCTTGTAGTAGCCGAGTGGTGATTCGGCTGACGGGTTGGCTATGCTGACGTGCACAATGCGGCTGACCCCGGCGTCCTTTGCCGCGCTAATCAAAGTGCAGGTGTTTTGAACGGCGGTCTGGAAGGTCGTATTTCCGCGTGGGAAGCGCACCCAATAGGTATTGATCAGGGTGGATGCACCTCGAAGGGTTTGGCTGAGCCGGTCCGGATGATCGAAGTCGAAGGGGAAGACCTGAACCTTATCACCAAAAGGATTGTTTCGCTCCACGTGATAGGTCAGAGTTCGGATTTTGTACCCTCGACTGAGCAGAAGCCGCGTGGCATATTTACCGGTGTAGCTAAATGCACCGGTGATCGCAATCGTGTCAGTGGTATTTCCCGACATTGTTTCACCTCACCTGGTAGCGGGGATTAACCCAAGGATGACTAAACCGACACCGCCCAAGAGAAGCAAACCATGAGGACCATAACCGCCGTAACCGTAGGCGATGGACCCGTCTCCGGTGAAATTCCCGGCCGCATCATAGGTTAGTCGATTCAAGATCATTTCAATTTTGATTTTACCAGCCCTATCAAAAGGCCGACCACACCGTAAAGAACAGGTATGGCTACTGTAACTATATTTTTGAGCATAGCACTTGACCGAATCGAATCTGATAACAAATGATTCCCAAATGCTGAAAACAGATTCTTTCCAAAGAAATACGACAAAATGGAAATGATAGGTGCCGAAATGAGCAATGCGACAATTAGATGTAACTGAAAGAGAATGAATGCGGTCTCCAGGTGAAACTTCTCGATAAAGAAAGGCGTATAGATGGATGTTAGAGCTATGTACAGGCCAATAAATAGCCCTATCAAACAAAATAGGGTACTACCTCTAATGCTCTCTTTTAAGAATTTTGCCATCAACAACGGGATAATTATTAGTGGTGCAATATACAATATTTCATTTATCAAACGCATAGTTGATCTCCTAAGTCGTTAATTCCAGACCCATATAGGCAAGCGATCACTGGGTGGCAATTATCAACCTCAAGGCGCCAGTTTGGAGCCACGAGATATCGTCTTCGTTGTTAACCATGCTTTCTTGACGACTTCGACTATGGTGACATGGGGTCCAGAAAAAGTTGGCACCGTGATCGATTAATAATGTTGGACTACTAAGCAAACGGAATAACAGTGAAAATGTCCGACCCAATTACAACTGAACACACCACTGCAGTCAGGACAACTCTGCTCCTTGGGCTGGCAGTTCTGACAGTCATAATCTTGTAAACATTTTCTTACGCAACGTGTCCATGCTAATCCATCTAATTGATTAAATTTTTTGCAGTACTTTGGTGCCCAGTTACAGTAGTAATCGCACCCGTATTTCTTACATTGTTTTTCATAATAGCTACAATCAGTAGTTCCATAAGAGTCTAGCCCCAGTGGATCCACCCTACTCACCGGATCATTTTCAACATACACATACGTATTCACCCCGCCCCGCAACCCAATCGGGTCGCTCTGAATATACCGCCCCAGTGCCGGATTATAATCCCGGGCCATATTATAGCACAATCCAGTCTCAACATCAAAATATTGCCCTGGAAATCTTAGATTATACGTCAATGTTCCGGTGGGAGCGCCGTTGCCGAAGGGGTCTTTGTCCCATCTCCAGACTGTCGCGCCACTCGAATCTATTATAGATTTGGGAGAGCCCAAGTGATCTGGATTGACGTAATACTGCGCGCCAGGCTTGAGCACCGCGACGGGGAGATCACCCAGCCAGACCGTCTCCTGGATCACATTGCCTGTGGCGTCGTACTCGCCAAGGAGATGACTGGCCTCGTCATAGACGAAGATGGTCGTAGTGGAAGAACTGCTCTTGCTGACCCGCTGGCCCAGGCCGTTGATGGCGTAGGAGGTTGTGACGCCGCCCGTGGTGACCTGGACCAGGCGGCCGCGGGCATCGTAGGTGTAGGTGAAAGTCTCGTCAGCGGTGAGATTCCCGGCTGCATCGTAGGTGTAGGTTTGGTGTCTCTTGAATTCCTGCGAGCTGGTTATCTTATAAACCAGGCCAGTACTTCCACAATTTATAGATAACCATAATTTGTTTTTCCTTGCCTTCTTTGCAAGACTCACCGTCTTCCCACAAAGTTACTGCAAACTTTCTTTCATCAACCCGCCATCCTATTAATCCATCTAAAGGCATCTTTTTAATCTTGGAACCAGGATACAACTTGCTCAATGCCTCTTCCAATATTTCAAAATTGTTTTCAATTGATACATAATACACAGTAGCTGCAGTAAATTTCGAATCATTAATAAATAGCTCAACTCGGCTTGGACGTATATCGACACCCTGCTGTTCAATAGTTGACATTAGACTGAAAGAGGCTTGAATATCAATTCCCAATACCTTGTCATTGAACACGGTAACTCCTGCAGAACATGGCAATGCAATAAATAAGCACAACCAGCTAGCTACCGAAATAAAAATGAAATACTTACCTCCAACATGGCGAAATATTTTCATATTTATCCATCCTTTCTTAGTCAAGATAATCGTTCCACGCTTCCTTAGCTCTCCTTACGCATTCGGATTCGTCAGGACTAAAAAAACAAAAACAATTTCTAATAAGTTGGTCAGGACTCCCTTTCTTGCTAATCTCCTTAAACTCATTAACCTCTTTAAAGACACATTGGCAAGCATGCCGATATGGTGAAAGTATTTGAAAGCATGGTTCACAGGTGCCCTTTTCGGTAATGCAAGTATTTTTCTGTAATTTCTTTTGAGCGGGTCACGGTGCGCTATTTGTCAAGTAAACTCTCCCAGTTTCCCATTCGTCGCTTATTTCCA
>JADFXY010000284.1:0-6284 GCA_015233355.1 Deltaproteobacteria bacterium
GATTAGGCCATATCTGGGAGCGTTGATAAGTGCGTAACCGGTGTTGCCGGTATAGGCTTTTTCCACCTGGCCAAACAAGGTTGAGTCGGATAAAGTGGCGAATCCGGCCAGCACCCCGATCAATTTTCCGGACTTATCGATGATCGGTGCCGCTATGGCTACCCCTGGCGCCTTGGTGAACCTTCCGATGCTCGGCTTGCCGATAGTCGTTCGTCTGGTAGCAACCACGTCTTTGAAATACTCCAGTTCTCGGTATGAGGCATGGGCCCGGTCGGGGATAGGGGGATAATCGGTAATTCCATCGCCTTCCGCAGAAATGATAATTAGCCCGGCCTTAAATGAAGCCAGTAGTCCATAACGTTGAGAAAGATATTCTCTTGCTTTGATCGGGTCGGCCAGAAGTTCCGGAGTCATATTTACTGCATACTTACTAACTATTTCAATATTAAAGCGGATTTTCTCTTCAATTTCGGAGGCGATATAAGACACCGCGGAAAACTGCTGGGCCCCCAGCAATTCTATCATATCATTTTCCAAATGCCTTTGAACCAGATATGTCATCAGCCACATGGAAATCAAAAACAGCAACAGGGCTGTTCCTATGATCCTGGGTTTCAGACCTAAGGAAGAGAGTTTGTTTTGCATATAGATCCCCATTTAGACGTCGATTCTAATGTGGATGCGGCTCTTTTGGGAGGATCCCAAGGGGCGGATTGACCGGCTCCGGTTGTTGCTCATATCCGAGCATAATTTATCAAGAGTCGGACCAAGCCTGATTTAACGGCTTGCTTATCTTGGAAGATGAAACCCTGTTTCGACCTTCCTGCTTGGCCTGGTAGAGTAATTGATCCGCAGCTTCCAAAAATATTTCGGGATCTCCCGATAATGGAGGTAAATTTGTGACACAGCCTAGACTAACCGTTACGTAAGCACTCCCAGCCGAAGGAGCATGCACAATACAGAGTGACTCGACACTGGATCGGATACGTTCGGCTATGAAACAGGCGCCCTCGAATCCCGTTTCAGCCAGTACGATACCGAATTCCTCACCTCCATACCTGGCGGCAATATCTCCGGGTCGGAGCAGGCCGGAGGAAATCGTTCGGGCAACTTTTCTCAGGCATTCATCGCCCGCTCCGTGACCGTAATGGTCGTTATAGTTTTTGAACCGGTCAATATCTAAAAGTATGAGAGAAATAGGAGCCTGGTTTCTTCCGGCCCGCCTCCATTCAGTGCTCAATACTTCATCGAACCGCCGCCGGTTTCCGATCCTGGTCAGGCCATCCATAAAGGCCAGCGATTCCAAAAGATCGCTGTTGAGCTTGAGGGCGATGTGATTGCGCACTCTTGCCCGAACGATAGATTGTTCAAAGGGTTTGGTGATGTAGTCCACGGCGCCCAGGTTGAGGCCGTATTCCTCGTCTCCGGTCTTGTCCCTGGCTGTAACGAAGATTACGGGGATCTTTTTGGTGTCTTCGTTTTCCTTCAGCCGCTTGCATACTTCGTAGCCATCTAGATCGGGCATGATTACATCCAGCAAGATAAGATCGGGTTTCTCAGGAAGTCGGGCCAGGTCCAAGGCGATATGTCCATTGGGAGCTATTTTAACCCGGTAGTCATGCTGTAGAGTTTGGGCCAGTATATGTATATTGGATGGTGTATCATCGACAATCAAAACGATTGGCTTTGGGTGATCAGACATAGGCCGTTCTTCCCTCCATAAAAGTTTCGGCTAAGCTTAAATTGAACTAAGGCGGAGTATTTCCGGTAAAATTAATGTATCCGCAGATTTGACAGATGAACGGAGATGGATAAAACCCACAGGCGCATGCAATCATCCGTCTTTTTTTATCTGTTCGAATCGACGCAATCTACCGGATAAAATCATGACTCTTGACACAACTCGCTTAGCCTACTCCTCAAAATCAGTGTCGGGTAATTCTTGTCTGCAGAGTCAGCATTTTTGTTTAGCTGCGATCAGAGCCTGCTCGTAGACATCTCTGACCGGTACCTGGTGCTCTTCAGCCAGTCGGCAACAGTCGTCGTATTCCGGTTTGACTGATACCCGCCCTGTCGGATGGGTGGTTAGTTTTATTTTGATTGATCCGTAGGGAGTGTCTACCTGGAGGATTTTTCGGGGCAGGCAGATCCGGTCAACCTGATGCAACCGGACCCCGAGGCTGGTGGTCTCGGATAAGATGATATCGGTCAAGTCCTTGACCAGGTGGGAGGGGCTAATTACTTTCACCAGGGTTCCAGGCCGACTCTTTTTCATCAAAGCCGGGAGATAGGCCACGTCCAGGGCGCCTTTGCGGAACAGAGTGGTCATCAGATGGCCGAAGAATTCCGGATTCATGTCGTCAATATTGGCCTCAATCACGGTCACGCGATGGGCGATTTCACCCGAAGAAGGCGAATCGGCCCGGCCCAGAATGGCTCGGACTAGATTGGGGCGGTCTTCCATATCCCGGTCGCCGGCCCCGTAACCCACCCCGGAGACGATCATCGGCGGGATGGGCCCGAAGGAATCCGCCAGGGTGCTTAAGATCGCCGCGGCCGTAGGCGTGACCAGTTCTTGCTGCAAGTTGCAGCCATAGACGGGGATCCCCTTCAAAAGCGCCATGGTGGCCGGGGCCGGCAAAGGCAGGACTCCATGGCGGCAAGGGACAAATCCGGAGCCGAGCGGAAGAGGGGAAACCACAATCCGATCAACCTGGAGCATGGACAGGCAAGCGGCCGCAGCCACGACATCGATGATGGAATCCACAGCGCCGACTTCATGGAAATGAACCTTGTCCAGGGCCTGGCCGTGAACGGTGGCCTCAGCCTCAGCCAACCGGGTAAAGACGGCCAGGGAGCGGTGTTTGGTCAGGTCCGGCAGGGCGCTTGACCCGATCATGTCTCTGATGTGGGCGAAGGTGCGCTCCTGGTGGTCGTGCCCGTCGATGATCACCCGAAACTTAGCCCCGGTCAGGTGCATCTTGTGCACCCGATCCACCTCAATCCGGTATCCCGAGACCGGCAACAAAGACAACTCCCGGCGAAGTTGCTCCAGGTCCGCGCCTAAGTCCAACAAGGAACCGACGATCATGTCACCGGCAGCGCCGGCAAAGCAGTCAAAATAGATAGTCAGGGGCAAGGGTCCGGTCTCGCTTGTAAACAAGAAGATGGGGGATAATTCGGCTCATGGTGTCAAAAGCCAGACGCCAACCCCAAACCACCGGTTCACGACCGGCAGAGTCGGGGCCGAACGGCGTGTAATAGTTCTTAAATCTTACCCCGGCCGTCATGCACTTACCGGCGGCCGGAGCGGGAATTCTAAATAAGGGTCGTAGAGGTGACGGTGATCGTAGTTGAAGTAGAAACCGTCGTGGCCGTGGATGTGGATGTGGTGACCGTGGTGGTCGTGGTCAGGGTCGTGGTCGTACTGGTGGTCGTAGTGCTGGTATAGTTCGGCGAGGTAATGAAAGACCAGACGCCGCTCGTCTTAGAGTCTTGTTGGTTCTTCATTCTGATGCGCCAGTAATAAAGCGTGTTGAGCTGCAGACCGCGGACTTCCTGGGTGTAGGCGTTAATATTAGAGATGGTGTTGGCATCGGGAAAGACATTCGGATCCGTGCTCCATTGGAGATCGAAGACCGCTCCATAGGGTGGATTATTGGGATAAACACTCCAGGTGAAATCCAAGATGCCATTGGCAAACAGGTCCACCTGGGCCTGGCCGTTACGGGGATAATAAGGGCTGACACTGAAATCATTAAGGGAATTGTCGTCTCCGCCGCAAGATATATTCAGCAGAGGCAAAGACAACAGTAAGATTAATCCGAATACGATAGGAGCCGAACCGCGACGGCGCATAACACCCTCCTGGTTACTCGTGAATGAGTTTTTGAGCCTCATTTATTTTTTCGTTTAACAGGTTGACCAAATCCTGAGCCTCACCAAGTTTGGCTGCGGCTTCCGTGTAACCCATGGCTGTCAGTTTCTCCTGCCAGCTCCGATAGGACTCGGCATGTTCTTGATTATGGTGAATCCAGTGGGGGAAAAGGACGGATAGCTTATCGTGGTCGGTATGGTGCATAAATTATTCCCTTTCATTTCGTGTCGGAGCCGGCTTCTTCAACTCATTTAAGCAACGAACTCATTTAAGCAATGAATAGATGCTTTATCAGACGATGGGATGGCGCCAACCAGGCGCCTCGGTCGGAGCTAAAATCCAAGATCCGCCAGGACCTTGTCCACGGAGTCTTGCTTCAGACCGTAGTCTGTCGGTCCCTTTAGTTCCATCATGGCGCTTTCCACCTGATCGGCGGCTTGTTTTTTTAATGCCGTAATATCTCTGGTGGGATCTTGTTCGATGGACTGAATCCCGTAATTCATCGTTAACAACAGCTTGATGACGCCGGCCTGGATGCCCTGGAGCATTCTGATGATCCGTTTGATCTTTTGTCCGGTAAGATCCTGGAACGACAGGGTTTGGATGATACCGGTGAGTTGATCACGATCCATCTCCAATATTTTGGATATCTGCCTAAGAAAACCTTGAGTCTTGGCCCGATTGGCCGGCTCGTTCAAATCCAACAAGTCGGCTTGTCCAAGTATATCCGCACAGAAATCTCGGTTTGTTTCGATAGCCTCAATCGAGTCGAAGATAGTATTGGCGGCATTCTCGGTATCCCGGATTACCGTGTCTAAGATATCCGTCATCTCATTCACTTCACTTTTGGTCTTATCGATACTCTCTTGGGAGATGATTTGTGTCCCGGGGGGATATCCCGGTAGCGATTTGATGTCACCGGCCATCTTTTTTGCCATCCGGCCCAGTTCATCTCTCATCTCTTTGCTGAGAATCTGATAGATGTCTCCGGTGGCCTCCCTGGCAATGGTGCCCGTCAGGTTTCCCGGTGCGGAGATTTCAAACTTAATTTGAACCATTTGTCCGCCGGCGAGCTCATAATTTAAGGTTTGAACGACCCTCTCGGTTTCCATTACCTTTGCCTTTGTAAAGGTTATATCAGAACTAGTCTCGCAGACAATATTTTTGATCCTTGCTTCACCAGAGTGGGGTTCGTCAGAAGGCTGTAATAATGTCTCGGAGGCTTGTAATGGCTGTAACAAAGTTTCAGTTGCGGCCAATCTTGGTATATTTAGCATTCTTTGAATCGATAATCAACTTTAATCCAGGGCAAACTTAATGAAATAATTTTCGCGGCGATAAAGTTGGCCGGCTCAGATTTACCGCATCGAAAAATCGCCGCTTTTCTTTGACATCGCAGACGTTGATCACGGCCGTTTGGGATAAAATTTTTAGGATAACAGGGCGATGACATTTTTCTATTACGCCTTGCCTACAAAAGTGATATAAATCATTCCATATCGGAGGCGGCATCTCCTTCGAACTTGACCAGCGGCTAAGAATGAATGATCCATATGTCCAGGTAAACGATTGGCGGATAATAATGAAGAAAATATTGACTATTGCCGGGTCCGACTCCGGCGGCGGCGCCGGGATTCAGGCTGACATTAAAACCATCACCGTCTTGGGTGGATTTGCCGCCTCGGCCGTCACCGCTTTGACCGCCCAGAATACCAGGGGCGTGACCGGGATAATGGTCACACCTTCGGAATTTGTGGCCCGGCAGATAGACGCCGTCTTAGACGATATCGGGGCCGATGCAGTCAAGACCGGGATGTTGGGAAATGGAGACGTGGTCAAGATGGTGGCCCAAAAACTGGCTCAATACCGGCCGCCGGTCGTGGTGGTTGATCCGGTCATGGTGTCCAAAAGCGGGCATCATCTGCTGGCTCAAGACGATCATCGGGCCATAATTAAAGACCTGTTGCCGCTGGCTTCGGTCGTCACGCCCAATCTGGATGAAGCCTTCGTCTTGACCGGCCAGAAGGTCACGACTGTGCCGGAGATGAAGGAAGCAGCCCGCCGCATCTTTGATCTGGGTCCTCAGGCGGTCCTGGTCAAGGGTGGCCACCTGACCGGTGATTGCCTGGATTTGCTGTTTGACGGGCGGGATTTTTATGAATATTTTTCGGCTCGGATCGACACGACCAGGACGCACGGGACGGGATGCACTTTCTCAGCCGCGCTGGTCACCTATCTGGCTCAGGGAAAAGCCTTGCCTGAGGCTGTGGACGCGGCCAAGAAATTCATTACCCTGGCCATCAAAAGCGCCCCGGCCATCGGCCACGGGTTCGGACCGACCAATCACTATGCCGGACTAAATAATGAGTTGTCCCGGATGCCGGTCCTGCAGGATTTGGCCGCGGCG
>JADFXY010000285.1:0-6260 GCA_015233355.1 Deltaproteobacteria bacterium
GACCATCCTGATAACACGTAACCTGCCGTATTTCCCAGGGCGTTGCCCTGGGCTAGCCTAGAGCGCCCCGTTGGGGCTTATTCGGAATGGGCTATTTTAAAAAAGTTAGCACGATTGTTCGTCGCTTAAGCCAATGACATTGGGTTAACGGTTACTTTTAAAGGCGATACACAACGAGCAACGAGTAACCAAACAAGCAACAAGATAGAGACCAAACGGCTGGAAACAAATTCAGCCGGTTTAACACGGATCTTAAGAAAGTGAAGGTAAGACCATGTCTTCTTATAAACCCAAAGTCCTCGTGGTTGATGATGAGGCGCGTTTTCGGGAGACCCTGATCAAACTCCTTAACACCAAAACGATTGAGGCCACCGGCGCTGAAAGCGGCATGCAGGCTCTCGAGAAGATACAAGAAAACACTTACGACGTGATTCTGCTCGATGTCCGAATGCCCGGGATGACCGGGATTGAAGCCCTGGCCAAGATCAAAAAGATTGATCCTCTGCTCGAAGTCATTATCCTCACCGGCCATGCCTCGGTGGACACGGCCATAGAGATTATGAAACACGGCGGGTGCGAGTATTTATTAAAGCCCTGTCCAGTGGATGAATTGACGGCCAGAATCGATGCAGCCTATGAACGCAAGGTTACCCGGACAAAAGTGAGGGCCAAGACGACCTAGATAAAGGGATGAGCGCCGCGACCGGATCATTTTACTTAGTTACTTAGGCCCTACTTTGATCATTCTGATTCAAAACGACTCCGAAGTCCCGCCGGGATTACTGCTTGAGGCCCTCCGCCGGTCATCTACCCCCCACCGGGTGCTCCGCCCTGACCGGGGCGAACCGCTTGAAGGTCTGGCCGAGGCTGTTGCGGTGATTGTTTTAGGGGGAAAAATGGGCGTGGACGATATTACTGAATTCCCCTTCCTGGTTCAGGTCAAGGAATTCATCCGAGCCACCCTGGCCGGCGGCATCCCTTTCCTGGGCATATGTCTGGGGGGGCAGCTTTTGGCTCAGGTTACCGGAGGCCGGGTGACTAGCCGGGCCAACGAAGAACTGGGGTGTCATCCTATTTCTGTGACCAGCCAGGGGCAGGCTGATCCGATCTTCGCCTCTTTGCCCCACCAATTCATCACCTTTCAATGGCACCATGACTCCTTTGTTCCTCCAGCCGGAGCAACCCTGCTGGCCTCCTCAGACCGGTGCCATCATCAGGCCTTCCGCTTCGGCAACCTGGCCTATGGTTTCCAGTTCCACCCGGAAGTAACCTCGTCCATTGTAGCTCTTTGGAGTGCCGACACCCCGCAGTCACAAGACATAAAGGCCGACTTCCAGGAAAAAGAAGCTGCCTACCGCCGGATTTCTCTTACGGTTCTAACCAATTTCTTGAACATAGCCAAATCCGCCCGCTAAGCCAAAAGATCGTCCGGCCCGGCTCAAGTCATTCCAGTAATTCGGTCAAACGGTTGTAATCATCCTCCGTGTCCAGGTCGGCCGGATCCAGCCAACCGGTGACGTCAACTTTGATGGCTTGGTGGAAGAACCGGTTGACCACGATCCGGCCACCCACGTCGCCTGTTAGGACCTCCAGATGGGGAAACATCGGCCGCCCAAAAATAACCGGAGTCACCCTCGCCCCCGCGGCCAGGGGCAGGCATAATGGGGCGTCCGAACTCAAAAAGGCGAAGATCAATCGATTGATCGCCTCCGGATGGATCACGGGCTGATCTCCAAGTAGAACCATGACGCCGGCCGTCTCTTCCGGCAATTGCCTGAGCCCGGCCTGAAGCGAAGAACTCATGCCCCGGTCAAACTCAGGGTTGATGACCAGCTTTAACCTGGTCGACCCGGACAGAGGGAAGAGGTCATGTGCCACTTCTTCCGCCCGATATCCCAAAACCACCAGCACCTGATCCAGATCCGAGGCCAGGGCCGTAGACACGATCCGGTAAAGGATGCTTTGGCCGCCTATCCTGACCAGTTGTTTCGGCCGACCCAGGCGAGTGGACCGACCCGCAGCCAGGACCAGGCCGACGACCGGACGGCTAGATGAAGTAGGCATATGTTTTCCTTTCGGCAGCCCGCAACACGCAACCACGTCTCCGTTGGGCTGGTTCATCAATAAATACATCAAATGTATAATTCCAAAAAGCAAAATCTTGTATTTCTATCAAAGATGCTTATAATCTCGGCCAGGGATCGGCCCGGATGATCGGCCGAGGTAAATTCGCTTCGGTTACGAATTCAACGCATGGCTAAAATTGCTTATCAAAGGAGGAGTTATGGCAGAACAACCAAAAGAAAGTTGGCTGCAATGGGTCGCGCTGACTACCACTATCTTGGCCGTGGCCGCGGCCATCTCATCTCTTAAGGCATCGAGTTACTCAACCCGGATACAGATATCCACGACCCGAGAGTCAAATCAGTGGGCGTATTACCAGGCCAAGAGCATTAAGGAACATAGTTTCAGGCAAAACAGGATCATATTATCTGCACTGGAATTGCTTGAAAACAAAAGCCCGGCGGCCCAAAACTTCTTACTTGACAACATAAAGAAATACGACGGCGAGATTGCCCGTTATGAGAAGGAAAAGGAAGATATCAAGATTAAGGCTGAGGCTCACGCCAAGGAACAAGATGTGTTGAAGAGGCACAACGGTAGTTATGGCCTGGCTGTGATGCTGTTGCAGATCGCCATCATGCTCAGCGCCGTTGGGGCCTTGATTAAAAAGAAAGTCCTCTGGTATGGGGGTATGGCCCTCGGGGCTTGGGGATTGATTTACATGGGCAATGGATTCTTCCTTTGGTTTTGATCTGTTAACCATTTTCCCCCCTACCTTCGGCCGTTTTAGGGCGCAGGCAAGCCGCTGTCTGCGTCGGCCGCCATGGGGTTTAATCCTACCGCCTCAGGTTTTTACCCATCAGAATAGTTCCCTCACCTATGGATTTATCCGTTCAAAAAAGTCATAATATTTAGGATGACAGGTCCGGGGAACGAATCTCGGGTCTATCAGCATCAAAATATTGCAGAAAGACGTGGGAACGAAAGAGCGCCTTATCCTGGGCCGCCCTCCTTCACGAAGAGACAATTGATCTTGCCACAAGATCAATCTGTCTTATCTGAATAAAATTTGGCAATAAGACGAAAACACCGGGGACGGCGGGCAACCGACCTGTGGAAGGAGCGAAATTATGGCCAAGGTTATGATCGTTGACGACGAATATTTTGTCACCTTACAACTTTCCAAATTTATATCCAAGTTCGGTTACGATGTCGTTGCTTCGGTCATGTCGGGAGAAGAGTCGATCGACCTGGCCAGGCAAGTTAGACCTGATCTGATCTTTATGGATATCCTCATGCCTGGCAAATACGACGGCATCGCTGCCGCTGAAATTATCAAACGCGAGATGGATATCCCTGTGGTCTTTGTCTCCGGCTATTCTGACGATGATCTGTTGCAGCGGGCCAAGCAGGTGGAACCATTAGGTTACATTCTCAAACCCTTTGCGGAAGCCGAAGTCAAGGCAATCCTCGAATTGGCTCTTTACAGAAGTGAGATGGAACGGCGACTGAAGGAAAGAGAGAAAAGTGTTGGAGAGCGGTCCGAATTGTTACCCAATATTGTTTGTGAGTTGAATGCCGACCTGAGGGTCACCTACCTCAACCAGACCGGATTTGAGACTTTGGGCTATTCCCCGGCTGATTTGGACCCTCCTCTGGAAATCTCAAACCTGATCCATCCAGATGACCAGCCCTTGGCCTTAAAGATCATGACCGATTCCTACCTAAACGGCATGACGAACGAAAACGAATGCCTGCTGATCCGTAAAGACGGTTCCCCAGTGATGACGCTGGCCCAATGCGCCCCCATTAAACGGGACGGAAAGACTGTCGGAGTGAGGTGTAGCTTTACCGATCTTACTGAAATGCGGAGATTTAAAGAACAATTGACTTTGGACAATCAACTGGAAGCCATTAGCACGTTAGTCGGGGGGATCGCCCACGATTTCAATAATCTTTTAGCCATTATTATTGGCTATATGGAGCTGACCCGAATTGATTCACCGCCGCAAGCAATTATTCACCGGCACCTTAGCCAGGCTATGGAAGCCTGTTGGAGCGCCAAGCACCTGACTCAAAGGCTCCTATTTTTATCTGACGGGGGCGCCCCACATATAACACATTCAAATATTATTGAATTAATTAAAGATAGTGTCGCATTAGTGCCGGGTGGACCGAATGTCCGGTGGGAGTATTGTCTAGACGATAATCTCTGGCCGGTGGATGTCGATCCCCGGCAGGTAAGGCAAGCTCTTTGCAATATCATTGGAAACGCACAACAAGCCATGAGCAACGGCGGAGTCATAAGCCTCGTCGCCAAAAACTTTCTTGTAGGGGTGCGCCCGCGGAATGAATCCCCGCTCTTGCCCGAGGGCAAATACGTTCGAGTCTGTATTGCCGATCAAGGTCAAGGCATCAAGGAAGAGCACCTACCCCGCATCTTTGATCCTTACTTCTCGACCAAACCCCGGGGGAACGGGAAAGGGATGGGGTTAGGCCTGACCATCACCTATTCTATTATCAAAAGAAACCACGGCCATATTCGAGTGGAGTCTGTCCCCGGCGCCGGCACAAGTGTCTATATCTACCTTCCCGCGGCCCAAATGCCGCCAAGTTGATTCCTACCGGTCCCGGTCTTACCCGGCCGGACAAGGTATTTTAGGCATGTCAGGTCTACCTATTTCTATTGACAGGTGATGATCAATTGATAGATAATTATTTTAGAACACTGATAACCCTACCGGTCAGGCCGACGGTGACATCGGCATGAACACGGTTTTACGGTCGTCGAGCCTGGACTCAATTTCCTATTCGGCGGCATGGTTTAGGCGTGGCTTCTGTCGGCATCTTTCCTCCAGAATTAACGTCTTCGCCATCGTCGTTCGACCTGGGCATTTGATCAAACTGAACAGGGGGACAAACATGCTGGTCATGAATTGGATGAGCAAAAATGTGGTGACCGTAGATGAGCAAGAGTCCATGGGTACCACCATGAAAATAATGAAAGAGAAAAAAATCCCCTCTTTTCCCGTGATGCGGGGAGACAAAATCATCGGCATCATCACCGACCGGGACATCAAAAAAGCTTCGGCCTCCAACGCCACCTCCCTTGAAATTCATGAACTGCTCTATCTCCTGGCCAAAATTAACATCAAAGACATTATGACCCCGAATCCGATCACGGTGCCGCCTGATTATACCGTTGAGGAAGCCGCTGAGATATTGCTGCAAAACAATATATCAGGACTGCCGGTGGTCGATTCCAGAGGAAAATTAGTCGGCATTATAACCAAAAACGACATATTCAAAGCGATGATCTCCCTGACCGGCGCAGGAAAAGACACGGTTCTTTTCGCCCTGGTGTCGAGAAAGTTCCGGTTGATCCCGGCTTGTTCCAGGATGGTTACGGCCTGGTTGAAAAACGGCTGCATATCCTTTTCGATTTGCCGGAGTTCTTTTTCAAAATCCCGTCTCCACTCCTCTAAATTGACCAGGGCCAGGTCCGGAGGAGCAAAATCAACGTCCCGGATGACATGCACCAGGGTGATGCGCCAGTCTGCCCCACGGGCCAGCTTAGCCACGTGGTCCACGGCCTTCATGGCGCCGGCCGACGTATCCAAAGCAACTATGACTTTGTCGGGACGAATGACTCCGCCCACGACCCAGACAGGGACATGGGAGGCAGCCCCAATGAGCTTATGGGAGACGCTGCCCAAGACCAGCTCGGAAATGGGGTTAAGCCCGCGGCGTCCCACCACGACGGCCTGATACCCATCTTTTGATTCAGATAGAATGTCCCTGGTGACACCGGCTTTTTTGGCCACGATCTTCACCCGGACGGCTTCCTCCGGAAAATTGCGCTCCAGAAAAAAGCTGCGCGCCTTGGTCACAAAGTCGTTAATTAGTTTTTCCTGTAGCGTCTCCCAGGCGCGGAGGCGGTAGTGTTCGGCATTGTATGCAGTCCCGGCCTCCATATCCAGATAACCATCCGGGATCCTGGAAATGACGTTGAAGAGAACGACCTCTGTCTGGTCCGGGGGCATCATTTGGCTGACATAGCGGACCGAGTTAAAGGAGTAGTCGGAACTATCGATAGCCAGCAATATTTTGTTCTTGCCCAAACCCATGAATAGAACCTCCTTAGGGGGACGGAACCCTATGCGGGAGAACTGATTGATGACGAGCAGGAATCGGAA
>JADFXY010000286.1:0-6235 GCA_015233355.1 Deltaproteobacteria bacterium
AGAATCTCCACACAGCGATGAGCACTCCCAACGCCGCCGAAGCAGCCATTCGAGCCGCTTATAAACCAGTGGCCGCGGCTGTTGAGGAAATGATCGTCAATCGGGCTCAGGTGAAGGCCCAGATCGCGAAGGTTCTGACTCCGGAACAACAAGCGCAATTGGATAAACACAAGCAGGATCGCCTGGCCAAGAAGAAGGATCACTCTAAAACAGGCAAGTCTCTGACCGATGAGTGGATCGAGAAATACAGTAAATAATCCACACTGAGGTGATCCTTAAGCCGCCACAGCCTGTTAAACGAGGCTATGACAACTTAATCTTTTGATCATCGTCCCTACCTCCCTGTTCTTTCTTGTCCCTGCACCACGGCTGACCAGGCCTTTCCACCGGTCTGGTCGGCCACTCAAAAATCATTCATGAGCATCCTGTTGGGGAATATATTAACCTGAGTTCGACGAGTTTCTTTAATTAAGTACCAGAAATATATCCGCAGATTTCGCCGATTAACGCAGATGGAAAAGACCCAAAGACCTATTTTGGCCCTAATCTGCGCAAATCGGTGCAATCTGCGGATTGAATCATGTCCCTTGATGATAATCGCTTAGCATACTCGTCGAACTCAGGTTAATCCAGGCAGGTCTTATGGAATTTTGAAAAAAATCCCATCGAGAACTGGGCCCTGGTACTTCGAAAAACCCCGGCAGACTTCGTCCAACCTGCTGCAACTCCATAGAATTATGTCAATTAGACGGGCCTCCTAAGGAAAGGGCTTTGTCGATGCGCCTTATTCACTTGGATCGTAAGCTCTCCGCTCTGCTGATAAAGTGTAACATGCGGCATCAATGAAACGCAACTTTTCTGTTGCATGCAACACTTTCCCTCCTCAAGTCTACAATCGCCGGTAGTTTTTGCCCTGGAATAACCATTTATATATATTGGTTAAAATGAAGCGGTGACGTTTCTCAATCCGATCGGCATAGAACTTGCCAGTATAATGTCACATAGCTCATTTCTAATGAAATATGTCCCCGCCTGTTGTCTCTTCCAACGGGGACAATAGTTGTCCTGCGCGGGCAGAGATGCCGGCGGATATGTTCAGTCCGGGCATCAGTGGCCGGTTTCCAAATAGACGCAAATCAGGTCAGGGGACAATCTGCTTTCCTGCCCAACCTGGAGAGGTGGTGATAATATGGGAACCATTCCGATAATAGTCTTATTGGTATTGCTCTTTGGCGGTGGTGGCGGATACTACTGGAGGCGGCGCCGTTAGGCGTCCAGAGATCGCGATCAATCACTCTTTAGCGCCGGTTTAACATGATAACCTGGCCGCTATCCGGTGCAAGCAAAAGAAAGTCTGGGCGGCTTCGTCATTTCCGGCAATCATCGCCCGTTAACTTTTTATTAGGAGAACTATGGGAATAAACAATTTCGTAGTTGATGAGACTGGAGGAGCCGAGGCAGAGTTTCAGGGCTCGGGTAGGCCGACCGGCTTCGGAAATGTCAAAAATATTATTGCTGATAAGTTGCATAATGTTGCTGAAGCGCTAGGCGAAAAAGCGGCAGATCAGGACGCTCAATCCGGCAACGCCCAGTACGGAAAACAGGCATCCGAGTGGCTGGACCAGTCATCCGAGTATATTCGGCGATTCGATTACCATGAGCAGGTAGATGCCAGGATCAGAGAATATGTCAGACATAGCCCGGGGCGCAGCCTATTAATAGCAGGAGCCGTCGGCCTGATTATCGGAGCCATTTTGAGACGCAGGTAAGGAGGCGTTGTTTTTCAATGAACAACAAAGTGGTAAACAAAGACCCTACACCACAACGGGAATCCTTCACTGAACTGTTGGGACAGCTTGCCAACAATTCAGCCGCGGTGGTTCACGACGAAATTGAGCTCGTGATCCAGGGAATTCGCGAAAAGCTGAGGGATGTTCGGAGCGGCGTCTTAACAGTCGTGACGGGAGCGGTCATCAGCTTTGCCGCGTTCATGTCTCTTTGCGCCGCATTGATCATCGGACTCACTTCCTATATGGCTCCCGCCATTGCCGCGCTTGTCACCGGAGCGGCGCTGGCTCTAATCGGTGTCGTCATTATCTTCATCGGTTCCAAGAAGTTGAAAAAATAAATCCTCAACATATAGAAGATAAGGCCACCATTGATAAGGAGGACACGGAATGGCTGAAAAGGAATATCCTGGTAACACAAGGGAAGCCGATGTCGAGCGCAGTACCGAAGATATACGTCAGGATATAGCTAAAGGAGAAGATAATATTTCCCAGACAGTCCATAAAATCGACGAGCGTATCAAAGAGAAACTGGATTGGCGCGAATATGTGAAAGACTCTCCATACTTGGCACTGGGGGCTGCCGCCGGCCTCGGCTATCTTGCTTCTAAGATGTTCATAACACGCACCACTCCCATGGAGCGAATCATGGGTTCCATTGCCGAGGAAGTTCGCGACTCACTCAGTGGCGTACTTGCCGGAGCCGCCGGCCCCGGCCTGGTCAAGGTGGCCCTGCTGGGTCTTGCCACGAAGGCTGCCGCCGGCTGGATAAAGAATGCGACCTCGACAAATGTGACAAACGGTGGCGTCGGGCCTCGACCGCAGACACGGCGTGTATCAACCATTAGCCCGAGAGTGGATACGTAAAAAAATATTGGAATTAAGTGTCGACCTTATAATCTCTAGTTAGGAGGACAACATGCATGTCGAACACGGCAAAAAAGAGATCCCCAGACAACAAATGGTGGAAGAACCCGACAGCGTTAATGATACTGCCCAGAATATCCTGGAACGGGGCACCGAGGTTTTCGAGCAAGCGGAACAGGCGGTAAGTGATGCTTACGATAAAACAGCCCGGACGGTAAATGAAACTTATGAGCAGGCCAAGGGTTATGTTAGTGAAAATCCGGGCAAGACAATTCTTATCGCATTAGGGGTAGGGGTAGGATTGGGGTTTATCTTGAGTGCAAGATCCCGCCGCTCGCGTGGTGGCCGGTTTGCCCAACCCGTGGTCAACGCGCTCTCCGACATCGCTCTGGAGTTTTTCCGATAAACCAGCCAGGTAGGAGATGAGAACGATTTATACCCGGCTCATCGAGGATTAACAACTCGTAACCTCGTAGCCGACATACTTTTTTCGAGCAGCTTTATTCACTTGGATCGCAATCTCTCCTCTTTGCTGATGAAGTGTAACATGCGGCATCGATGTAACGCAACGTTTCTGTTGCATGCAACACTTTTCCTCCTCAAGTTCACAACCGTCGATGGGTCTCACCCTGCCATAATTGACTATACATATGGCCTAATGCAAAATACGACGCTCCTCGATCTGTCTGGCATAGACCTTGCTCAAAGAAGGAGAACTGGAAATCTGCCGGCGATTATAGTGCCAGGCGAAGTGAAAACCGTTGAGGTTGTCGGTGGTGGAATCGAGCCCAATAAACCAAATAAAAGGAGTAAGGGATGAAGGAAATGAGCAAGAATTCAGTGCCCATGTACGGAATTGTCCCGGCATCGAAGATCATCGGCGAAACGGTGGTCAATCGTCAGAATGAGAATGTGGGCAAGATCGACGAACTGGTGATCGACGCCAAAAGGAACCGCATAGCCTACGCGGTGCTCTCCTTCGGCGGGTTCATGGGCATGGGTAACAAGCTGTTTGCCATGCCGTGGGAAGCCCTCGAGTTCTCCCCCACCAAAAACAAGCTCATTCTCAACGTGGACAAGGAGAGTCTGAAAACCGCTCCCGGGTTTGAGAAGGGTGATAAGTGGCCAGATTTTGCAGATACAGTCTGGGGTGAGAGCATCTACAAATACTACAACTGCACCCCACCCTGGAGTGAGTAGGATCGACGATTCGGTATGAATCCGAGGTTGCCGGCTTACCCCTTCCCGGCATGGGTGAAACGGAAACGCTCGGTTGGTTGTGATCTTGGAGACCCATGGCTGAAGTAAAAGTGTAAGGAAGTTTACGAGAAACCAATAACCAGGAGGAAGACACAATGAAAAGAAAACTCATAGCGATGATGATTTGTCTGGCAGTGGTTTTGATGATGGGGAATGCCTTTGCCCAACAGGTGCCGGTAGCCGGCACGTCCATCGGAGTTTCAGCGGAGGAACTGGTGACCGTGGCCAAGGGGTGGAGCGCCAGTAAGCAGATTATCGGGAAAGACGTCTATAACGACAAAGATGAGAAGGTCGGCGTAGTGGACGACCTCATCATTGCACCAGACAAAGCCGTCTCCTACGCCATCATCGGGGCGGGCGGGTTTCTCGGAATGGGCAAGAAAGATGTGGCCATTCTGGTAAATCAGTTCAAGATAGTGGATGGTAAGATCACTTTGCCGGGAGCCACCAAGGAAGTAGTCAAGGCCATGCCCACTTTTCAGTACGCTAAGTAGGAAGGCCGGATCGCTGCAGCCGGGTGGCATTCCAAAGGTGAATTGATCAAAAAGCAGCACTTGCCATCAAATGCCGTTGGCTTAAGATATCAGGGAGATGTGGAAAACTTCAAATCCCCCTCCTTTTTTATCGAGGGGGATTTTCCCGTGTAGACGGTGCCTGGCGCCGTTCGTCCGGGCCGGTTAATTCAGACACAATAGGCCGCTGAAAGGCCATCTTCGCTTGCAGTGGTGTGTGACAATTGCGGGTCGTCGACGTGGCCGTGATACCGCCTACTTGGAGGTTCATATGAGACCTACAAAATCCTCCTCTTGGTTTACCAGCTTCGCCAAAACAACGTCTCGTGCGACGGGTCGCCCCACTGCGTTTATGATGGCCGTGGCCGTCATCGTCGTGTGGGTCCTGACCGGCCCCCTTTTCCATTTTAGTGACACCTGGCAGCTCGTGATCAACACCGGGACCACGATCATCACGTTCTTGATGGTCTTCCTGATTCAGAATACACAGAATCGCGATTCCGAGGCGCTGCAAGTCAAGCTGGATGAGATCATCCGCGCTATTGACGGGGCGCATAATGGGCTTTTGGACTTGGAGGAGTTGGAGGATCACGAACTCGATTCCATTCGTTTGAATTACTCGAATTTGGCCAAGAAAGCCCGGGAGGAACTCCGACAAGGTGTTAGGGATACCGGTCGTCCCGACATGGACAAATAGGATTTGGTCACAGTGGGTACTATAGGGGCACCGCATCAGGATTGATAGTCGATTGTGCAGTATACCTATATGAAAAATGATAGTAAACCGCTTTTTGAAGGTTTCGAATAGCATCTATCGCTGATGCCGTCAAGAACATCAGCATACCGAATTTGGTGGAATTACATATAATTTTAACGGTGGCAATTGACTTTTTGGTGTGCGCCCTTACCCAGTGGCGCTTCGCTGATCCGTGTATGTCTCACAATAAACTTCTGGAGGTGATACTATGTTTGTAGTTGTAATCTTTTTTCCACCCATAAAAGAAGGCAAAGACGCCGAGTTTAGAGAATGGTTTGCCTCCACAAATGAACAATTTTCCGCGTTTAAGGGTTTCGTTGGGAGAAGGCTCTTAAAACCATTGAAGGAGAGCAATTACGCGGCGATTGTCGAGTTTGAAAATCAAGACGACTTCAATGCGATGCATAGCAGTCCTGCCCATGGCAAGGCCGGGGAGCAAGTAAGACCGTTATTTGACGGCACCCCGACGCCGCATTTTTATGAGGTGGCCATAGGATAGGTCTATAAATCAAATCCGGGGTGGGGAATGGGAGGTTGAAGATTGGCGGCATAGGCGATTCGTTCAGAAATACGATTGATTACAATTTGCCTGGTGTCATTCCGAACGAATGGTTTTCATGTCGTCATGCCTGGGTATTGACGGTTATACCCCGGCTGGGGCCTTACCCGAAAAATCTTTTGAACCAGACGTCGAACATGATCAGGCTGAAGAGTTCCATGGAGTTGTCGCGGCGGTGGGTCCGGTGTTCCCATCTCAGCCGGGCGATGGTTTGAGGATCGAACAAGCCCTGACCGCGCAGATAGGCCGGAGTCATGTGCTCATCAAAGTATTTGTCCAGCCGGGTCGTCATCCAGACGGACAGGGGAGGGCAGAAACCACGTTTGGGGGCCTGAACGATCTTTTGGGGAAGGAGATCGGCGAAGGCGTCTTTCAGAATGTACTTGGCCTGTCCGTGGCGTCGCTTCTGGTCAAAGGGGAGATTCAACGAAAGCTCCACCAACCGGTAATCCAGGAAAGGCGCCCGGACCTCCAGGCCCACGTCCATACTTGT
>JADFXY010000287.1:0-6206 GCA_015233355.1 Deltaproteobacteria bacterium
GAAGCAGCAAACGCCGCAAAAATTATGTTGGCCAACTGGCACCATTTTAGTGAAAATCTCTCATGAATTTTAAGGTACTGTTTTTTACCAAGTTAATTCGACATGTTCTCTTAGCCCGAGTAAACGGACAAGACCACGCCCCTAGCTATGAGCAGATGCCGACCCCGGAAGACAACCCCGGAATCTTGATCATTATTTTAACTAAATTGGGAGATACCCTTTTTTGCCTGCCTGCGATCCGAGAAATAAAACGGTCCTTTCCAGGCTCCCGGATCACCGTGGTGGTCACGAGGAAATACGCGGCCCTGGTCGAAGGTATGGAAGAAGTTGACGAAATTCTTACATTTAAAGGCATACCTTCCCATATCCAGTTAATGATGGCCATGAAAGACCGGACATTCGACATCTCCATTGAAATTATGGGCACTGAGCCGGAAGCACCTATCATTGCCTACTATAGCGGCGCCCCATTCCGAGTCGGCCCGACCGGCAAGACCTTTAGTTTCCTCTTCAACTGCCCCTATCCATATCCCCGGGGATTATACCCCCATCACCATATCGACGATAAGCTCAAAAAGATCTCCTTTATCGGGGCGGCCATTCAAGATAAGTCAATAAATCTTGACCACCTGGCCAGCCACGCCGCCTCCGACCCGCAGCCGGCGGAAAGACTCTCTAAAGCGGGTGTCAACCTGGACCGTGAATATGTGGTGGTTCATCCCGGAACTGATGAAATCAGACGTTGCTACCCGCCCCACTTGTTTCGCGAAGTTATCCGGGAACTAATGGATCGCCACCAGGTAGATGTGGTGGTCACCGGCATCAAGCGGGAACGAAAGCTGATTTCGAAGGTAATTGAGGGATTGCCCAAGCCACCCATTAGGATCTACAATAGTGATGTCTTGACCTTGACCAGGCTGTTGCTTGGGGCCAGGTTGGTTATCTCCAACGACACCGGGCCGCTCCATCTGGCCGCGGGACTGGGGACTAATACTCTCTCCCTCTTCGGCCCGATTAATCCGCTCCGGGCCGCGCCCAGGTTGCCCTATTTTCCCAAAGGCCGTCATAAATATCTCAGGCACCCCTATATGGACGGTATTTCATGCGAAGATAAATCTTGTGTTCACCCCGTGTGCTTAGAATCGATTCCCGTTAAGGAAGTAATTGATGCCGCAACTGATTTGCTTGACAGAGATAAAACATAGTAGACTACGCACCTTAGGATATATTCTCTTAACGTTTTCCCTGGCCGCCACCGCGTTTATACTTCCGTTCAAGGACACCACCGCTGTCCGAAATATCTCTCTATTTTCAGCCATTTTTTTTCTGATCGCCTTTTCCATAGCCGAACGTCGCCCGCTGGTCCTCCCAACCGGCTTAGAGCTTCTGATCCCGGCCTACATTGGCTGGGCCGTCATTTCTGCCTTGACGTCACCCGACACCCGGCTGGCTTTATCCAAAATCAGGGCAGAAATGATCATGGGATTCTTATTCCTTTACGTTCCTTTCCTGGCCATCAGAGACCGCTATCAACTGCGGTCCGTCATCTACTCCATCCTGGCTGTTGGATTCCTCCTGTGCGCCACCGGGATAGTGGAATACATCCTTTCGCCCTCCCGGATCAAATCAGTGACTATGGATTACAATTTTCTGAGTTCCTTTCTGGTGATGATTTTCCCCTTAACCTTGTATCACCTGGTGACTCAGCCGAAACTAATCGTCAAAGCCCTGTCCGGACTCTTTCTGCCGGCCATGTTTGCCGCCAACATCCTGACCTCCTGCCGGGCCGCCTGGATCGCCATGGTAGTCCAGATTGTCTATTTCGGGCTCAAGATAGAGAGAAAAACGCTGATTCTCTTTGTCCTGGGGGCCGGTCTCATCGGGACAATCTTTTTCCCTCAAGTGGTCGAACGGGTTCGCCCGATGCTGGAGATCAAGAACTATACCGGAAATGAAGTGACCATTGGGCGCCGGCTCCAACGCTGGTCCGTGGCCTGGGAAGAGATGACTAAGCGGCCTCTATTGGGGGTTGGGTTTGGCCGGACTCAGGTCTACCCGTATTTCAGCCGATTCAATATCAAGGAAAAAGGTCAGGAAGAAGGGCAACCTCATGCCCACAACACCTACTTAGACTTTGGCATGGAGCTGGGATTTCCGGGCTTATTACTCTTTCTGGCCGTGTTGGCCAAGATCCTTCATACTTGTTATAATAGCCTAAATAAACTGACAAAAAAACAAAACATCTTGCTGTTTTGCCTCATCCTCTCTATTATTGGTTTTTTAATCCGGATATTGTTTGATGATCTGCTCTATAACGAAATCGGCCTTTTCTTCTGGTTCTTAACCGGCATCGCCCTCAGGCTGGCCCTATATCCACCTCCGGAGGCCGAGGACCAACTCCGGCCGCATGCCCCGGCGGAAAGAGGAGGGCGTCAAGCTCAATGCCGTTGAGTTAAGGCACGCTTTAACCATCTTCGGACATGATAAGATTCCTCACATTCGTTCGGAATGACAATTTTACGTCATCATTCAGGATGGTCTACCTCAATGTCATTTCGAGCGAAGCGAGAAATCTTAACGTCGTTGCTTAATTCAACAGCATTGGGGCGCAGGCTCTTATTTATTGAAGCGGCGCAGGTCGTCCAAGATGTCTGAGATGTCAGATATTAACACTATAACAGAGTGAATTAACGTGACAAATAGTCAAATGGTCGACCGGTTGACCGGCGTTCTAACTTCATTTAAAAATACCTCCATCCTGGTTATTGGGGATATCATGATTGACCAGTTCATCTGGGGCAAGGTATCCCGTATTTCACCCGAAGCGCCGGTCCCGGTGGTTGATGTGACCAATGAGACTTTCTTACTCGGTGGCGCGGCGAATGTCCTGAACAACATTTTCGCTCTGGGAGGGCAAGCGGTCATCTGCGGGGTGATCGGCCGAGACGCCATGGGTGACAAGATCTGTGATATGTTGCAGGAGCGCGGGTTATCGCAGCATGCCCTGGTCCGGTTGGATGACCGTCCCACTGCCGTCAAGACCAGGGTTGTCGCCCACAACCAACAAGTGGTTAGAGTCGACCGGGAAAAGAAGGGGCCGGTTACCGGGAAAGCCCTTAAGGAACTTCTGCGGTGTATCGAAAATACCTTGCCTCAGATTAAGGGCATCATTGTGTCCGACTACGGCAAAGGTGTCATCACCAGAGACTTCATGGACGGACTACGGGCCATCACCAAAGATACCGCCCCGATCATCTCCGTTGATCCCAAAGTGGGCCACTTCAGACGCTATCGCGAGACCACCATTATCACTCCTAACCACCTGGAAGCGTCCCAAGCCACCGGCATAGACATCACCGATATGGAAACACTCATCAAAGCCGGGAAAAAGCTGCTGCACGATATTAATTGCCAGTCAGTGATCATCACCAGAGGCGAGGCCGGAATGTCCTTGTTTGAAGGCGACGGCCGGGTAACCCACATTCCCACGGTGGCCCGCCAGGTTTTCGACGTCACCGGCGCGGGTGACACGGTCATTGCCGCCCTGACCTTGGGCATGCTGGCCGGACTCGATCTGAAGGATGCGGCCATGCTGGCCAATTTTGCCGCGGGCGTGGTGGTCGGTGAAGTGGGCACTTCGGTGGTCACCCCCGAAAAACTGCGCAAAGCCATCACCAGTTTTGACCACATGGAACAATTGACCGCCCTGTGAGAGGCGATAGAACGGCTATGGATAAGGTATATCAAGCGGCAATCGACATGCTGAAAGCGGGCGAACCCTTTGTCCTGGCCACGATTATTCAGCATCGCGGATCGTCTCCGCGGGGGGCGGGCAGCAAAATGGCCGTCAAACGTGACAAAACCATTATCGGTTCAGTCGGCGGCGGCAAGCTGGAGGCGCGCGTACAGGTCGCGGCCGAAGAGATTTTCCAAACAGGCCGATCCAAAATACTCGATTTCAGTTTAACCGGGGCCGATGCCGCCGACACCGACATGATTTGCGGCGGTGATCTATCGGTTTATGTGGAACTCATGGACCCGGCGGCCGGCCCGGTCGCCGAAGCCATGGCTGGGCTGAATAAGATCATCCGCAAAGGGGGCCGCGCCGTCCTGGCCACTCTGGTCGCTCCTGATCTGGGTCAGGATTTTGGCGACAGAAGGTGTTTGATCCTGACCGATGGCCGGGTCTTTGGAAACTTGCCCGAATTGGCCGCCAATACGGAATTGGTCTACGCCCGGATGAATGATCTGATCAGCCGGAATCAGTCTGCCCTGATTTCTGGACAAGGCCAAACAGATACCGGCCTTCCCGTCCAATTATACCTTGAGCCGATCCTGGCCGAACCGCGGCTGATCATTTTCGGCGGCGGGCATGTTTCCTACTATGTCGCCCAGTTGGCGGACATGGTCGGCTTCCGGGTGGTGGTCATGGATGACCGGGCCGAGTTTGCCAATCAAGACCGGTTTCCTATGGCCAAAGAAGTGGTGGCCGCGCCCTATGAGGGTGTCGTTGACAAACTTGAGGTGTCCGACAATTGTTACCTGGTCATCGTCACCCGGGGGCATGTCCACGACCTGACGGTGCTGGCCCAAGCCCTCAAAACTTCGGCCCGTTATGTCGGGATGATCGGCAGCCGCCGGAAGACAAAACTAATTTTCGATCACCTCCTGGCCGGCGGATTCACGACGGCAGATATCAGCCGGGTCCATTCCCCGATCGGATTGGGTATTCATGCTGAAACTCCGGAAGAAATTGCGGTGAGTATTGTGGCTGAATTAATCCAGGTGCGGGGTGAGGGGATGCGGGGATTATTAGCCCGACACGTTTGACTTCGGGTTGCGGGGTTCGGGTTGCGGGTTTCTGGTGTGGGAGATTCTGCCTGAGATCAAGAAACATATTCCAAATATATCTGGCTACTACAGCAAGGGGGACCGTTAATATGGGAGATCGATCGCGGAACATCCTGGTGTGCCTGACTGAATCGGAGGATTCCATTCGAGCCGCCCAGTATGTGGGCCGTCTAATCGGCGGAGCCCCAGGCTACAAAATAACTTTACTCAGCATCGTGGATGATCCACCCTTCGACTATTTTAAAGACGAAGAAGAACGTCTTGAATTTGTAGGTAGAAAGCAAAAACGAGTGGAGATGCTCTTAACCGAAGCCCGGCGGATTCTTTTTGGGTACGGATTTCAGGAGTCTGCCGTAAAGGTCAAAACCTATGTCCGGGCCTGCGCCAGTATCGCCCAGTGCATTCTTGAAGAGCAAATTGATGAAGATGTGGGCACCTTAGTTATCGCCCGCCGCAAGACCAGCCGGTCGGAGGAATTCCTGTTCGGCAGCGTGTCCAATAAGATTATCCACCTGGCTAAAAACTGCGCCGTCTGGGTGGTGAATTAGGGTTGCGGGGGTCGTGTTGCGGGATTCGTGTTGCGGGTTGCAGGATTCGTGTTGCGGGTTGCAGGTTTTTGAAACCGGTTAGTTCATATTGGCCCGTGAGTAGCAACGGCGTAAAAGATGTAACAAGGATATTTAGCTGTTGTTGCTGTAAGTTAGCTGAATTAAGTTTACATAACCTATATTATCGGACGGGAAAAAGCCCCGGCGTTGATCCGGTGGGAATTTCTTTTGACGTGGGACTGTTTTTGAACACCTAACTTGTTTTTACAGATGTAATATTGTTCTATATCATTATGTTAATTATGCTTTGATCGTGTTTCGTGCGTGTGTTATGCTTTCTCGTCACAAAAATTGCGGACTACATTCGACCTTCCAACCCCCAAATTTCTCCCTCCCCGGTCATCTTTGATTGCTCGATGGATTCAAGAAAATGGTATCGCCGGTCAAATCCAGATACTCCATATTGTCCCGGCAAACCCAATTCAACATTGTCCCCGCCGGTTCAAGATTTTTAGCAAAGCTGGATATGGCTCTCGCATATTGATGGTCTGTCGTTCTTGAGTTTTTGATCCGATGTAAATTTAGCTTTATCCACAGCAGATTATCTTGTTGCACCTCCGACTTAAACGCAGTGACTCCACCTCTCGGGCTGAGTGCAAAGAAAAAATATTCTCCGCTCTCGATCATCATGCTCAACACGGATTGAATAAAAACATTATTGGGATTGACCAAGACATTGAAGGTCTGAAAATCAGATAACTCAAATGCAAAATGAATGACTTCGAAGTCTGCATTGCCGAACAGGGA
>JADFXY010000288.1:0-6190 GCA_015233355.1 Deltaproteobacteria bacterium
ATGTTGGGTGGAAATCGCCCGGCCTTGAGCATCATAGGCATAAGTGGCAAAGCGGTTGCCGTTCTCGTCTATTATGCCGGTCAGGGCATTGGGGAATGAGGTATTCTCGTAAAGATATTGACGTACGGCATTTCCCGGATAGGTTAATCACATTTGTCCGTGCCTGATCTGCATAGCTTCAGTAAGTACTCCCTCAACGAGCTTCCCAATTTATGAGGTTGAACCGTATCATTTTCGTAGTCCAGCCAATATATGTCAGGACCTTTCTCGCCCTGCATAAGAGCAATACCGGCCTGCCCTTCGATCTCTGCAATAATATAGTAGTTTTGCTCAGGTAACGTAACCTTTCTGATTTCTGACAGCCCGAGTACCTTGCAGTTATCAACGGTAAAACCCTCAGTTTGCTTTATTGCATCCAAATAGTCAGTTGGCAACTGCGCATCTATCGCCGTTAAAAGCACATTACGCTCCTCCTCGGATAGTGGCTTCCGGGTGTCTTCAAGTTGCTTGTACTGACGAAGTACACTTAGCCAGCCACTAAGGTTTTGTGTATCTTCTAACGGTTCACTAGTATGCCTTGGTTGCATCGGATTAAACCAAACCTGAACATCTACAATTTCGACATTTAAGGTGTCCAAATTCAGACCAGCAAAGAACTTCTGTGGTACTTTATCGAATACTATGGAGAAGATACGACCATTTGCCACCCAAACTTCTGCTTTCAATTTGCTGCGTTTTCCTGGGTGCACCAACTTTGCGCTGGCTAAAAGCAACTCACCTTTCTTATCAGGAAAGCGGAGGCTTTCATCAAATGCAGCCCTGCCGTGTCTAATACAATACAGATTAACCTCTTTCCCATCCGAAAGGCGTTGAATCTTGTTTATTCGATCTATCTGATATAGTAGCAGCTTTCCCGCATCGCTGGGTAGATATAACGCCACTTCATCAATGACCTTCCTTTCGAACTTATAGAAAGCCGCGCGTTTCGAGAACTCCGAGAATATAAAATCAAGAAGTCTCATTATTGACACCCGCATGCAGAATTATCCATGCCAGCAGCACCATAGCCAGCGCCAGCGGCACCGCCCTTATACACATTGGGAATCCTATTCCACTGCTGCGTTAGTGGATTAAGTAAAGGATTAGCTTCCTTCCAATCTCTAGGCATAAAACGATAGCGGTATGTATCTGACAAAGCATGTTCCTCTGCCGTCACGTAGTTCCCATTTAGAATCGAGCGTGGCCCACCCATTCGTTTTGGAATCCAGTGTGAGAATTCCTTCCCTGCTGCTTTGGTTCCAGCAGCCTCCAAGCCCCCGGCAACCCCAGTGGCAAGGCTCACCCCAAATCCAGTCCATTCACCAGCACTATATGATCCGGAACATTTGTTGACAACACCATTCGTGCCCATCTGATCGCGAGCCCAGTCAGTCAAACCAAAGGATAATACATCCCCCATTCCAGACGAAAAATCTACGACGCCTTGCGGCGGTGGGTCTCCCCATTCCCATAAGCCGTAATGATCCACCCAATTAACCGGATTTCCGTCAACATACCCGTAAGTATTCACCCCTCCCAACAGCCCAATCGGATCGCTCTGCACATACCTCCCCAGCGCGGGATTGTAATCCCGAACCATATTGTAATACAGTCCGGTCTCGGAGTCAAAATATTGCCCTGGAAATCTTAGATTATACGTCATCGTGCCAGTGGGTGCGCCATTGCCGAAGGGATCTTTGTCCCATTTCCAGACTGTATCATTTGGGACATTATTAAAAAACGGCTATTTCTTGCCAACATATGTAATAATTCCACCAAGTTCTGCATCTACAAAAACGCAAATTGAACCGCCTTTACGTCCTTTTTTCACAATTTTAGGATCAGGCCGATAATTAACCGCCCAGTATTTTTTTCCCTTCAATAGCAAATGATATTTTTTATAGAAATCGCCTTTAGATTGAGAAATACATATATTCTCGGGGGTCTTGTAAAACAAAGCAGCAGCAGATAGTTCACTTAGATTGTAGCCAACTCTGACAACTTCCTTATTTGCTATCTCAATAGCCTGATCTTTTAGTATAATATTGTTATCCATACCCCAGGCACAGCACACATTGAATAAAGATAGTGCCAAAATAAGCGTCAAAGATCTATTCATGATTATATTCCTCTTTGTTAACGTGGTAATCTTGGTCCATATAAAGTGCGCCAATGCAGGGTGTGTGAGTCGTAAAGCCTAATGGCTCCATTTGGTGTTCCCAGAAAACCATATCGGTATGCCCCAAAATAGTCACCAGTATCTTCAGGCACTGAAAATACTTCATTATTGTAATGAGGATCATAGGCGCCATGTGTGTGGTAATCCCCAACGGCCTTCTCACATGGTTCAGGCCCTAAATCTGTTGTAGCTGGATCCCCCAGATATGGACTGGTATAGGAAAATGTTCCATTTGGATTTATGTATATCCATCCACCGTATTCTCTGTTTTCACTAATTGAGGTAGAATTAATGTCTTCTATTGCATTCGCCCCTGCTTCAAAAACCGTAGGGTATTGATCCCCAGGAAGTAACCCTGATGTGTCTCTCCAGTTAATCGGACCATTCCCCACATACGAGTACGTATTCACCCCGCCCCGCAACCCAATCGGATCGCTCTGCACATACCGCCCCAATGTCGGACTATAGTCCCGAGCCATATTGTAGCACAGCCCGCTCTCAACATCAAAGTATTGCCCAGGGAAGCGGAGATTGTAGATCAATGTTCCGGTCGGAGCGCCGTTGCCGAAGGGATCTTTATCCCACTTCCAGACGGTGGCGCCGGTGGTGTCTATTATAGATCGCGGCGCACCGAGGTGGTCTGGATTGACGTAGTAAAGCGCGCCGGGTTTGAGCACTCCGACCGGTAAAGAGCCCAGCCAGACGGTTTCCTCTATCACGCTCCCAGCCGAATCGTACTCGCCAAGGAGATGCCCGGCCTCGTCATAGACGAAGATAGTCGTAGCGGAAGCACTGCTCTTGCTGACCCGCTGGCCCAGGCCGTTGATGGCGTAGGAAGTCGTACTGCTTCCTGCCGTGGTGACGAACCAGTCGGCCGCGAGCGTCGTAACCATAAGTGAAGGTGCCGTCGCCGATGAGATTTCCGGCCGCATCGTAGGTGTAGGTTTGGGTTGTGGGACCGGACCGGGCGAGGATCTGGTTGCTTCCGCTGGAATAGGAATTGTTCGAGGCTCCGGCGGAATAGGCCGTTCCTCTATATTTCCGCCATCTTATGTGCCACAAATTCTTCACAGAGCCTTTTGCACTGGTGTGAATAAATAGCCCATTTGAATCCCCACCAACTGGTCAAATACGTCGCATTGGTAAGAGATGCTAATGTTTTTTAGATTGGAAGGCGAATAAATTTAATATTTCCATCATGGGAAATTGCTAATACCCAATTGAATGTAGAGTCAAAGATCTCTATATCATCCGAGCCTGGATACCATATATAGTCAAAGTACTGATTAAGACCGGAAAGAGCCATTTCATCAATCTCATCGTATCGATACCAGTTAACATATACATCTCCACTATGTTTTATCCCCAAGTTATGAAGAATCTCGATGATACTAAATCCACTATCATCCGCATTTGTGTTTCCTAATTGCTCTGCACGATCATCGATCGCGAGCACTATGGTCATAAGCTCAGTGTCTGCTTCCATTCCCAGCATACTTGCTAAGTTACGGCAAATTACTTGCGCTTCGGATGGGTTCAATGAGCGATATCGAGGGAATTGTCCTCCAGGATTATCTCTATTGAAGTGCTCAATTTTAAAGTTCTCCATGTCGTTTTCCTATCAACACAAATCAGCGCCAGTCGCATTAATCAGAAAACTTCTCTTGCCAATTAAGGTTCCTTACAGCAAAGATAATTTCAAAGGCGTTTGAGAAACCATATTGTATCGCCTCTTGCTTCACTAATCAGGACATGGGTTGTCACATTGGTCTGAACCAATGCCTGCTTGGTCTGAACCAATGTCTGCATAATCCTCATCGATAGCAATTTCTCCCCAGGATATATCACCAAAGGGGTCAATCAAGCCTCCGATAATACCTAATATACCTCCAATTATTGGCTCTGCACCGGAACGGCCGCCATTACCTCTTTTGCCTGCGGTATAGTCCCACCAATTGATATGTGGCCCTGACTCTGGTGATCCCGGTTTTGCATCTGGATGAGGAGGATCAAGACGGTATCCTTTCTGGGGCGTACCGCGCTGTGGGCTACCGAATTTGCCAGGCTTGCACTTAAGTAAGCGCCCACCTATTTTTTCGTAAACCATCTCAAGAGCCTTCTTTATTGCACTTATCGGTGCTGACCCATCTGGATCGACGAAGTTGATCGGATCACCCCCAACATACGCGTAAGTATTCACCCCGCCGCGCAACCAAATAGAATCGCTCTGAATATACCTCCCCAGCCCCGGGTTATAATCTCGGGCCATATTGTAATAGAGCCCGGTCTCGGAATCAAAGTATTGCCCAGGGAAGCGGAGATTGTAGGTCAGCGAGCCGGTGGGAGCACCGTTGCCGAAGGGGTCTTTGTCCCACTTCCAGACTATCGCTCCACTACTATCCATAATATATCGCGGAGCGCCCAAGTGATCAGGATTGACATAATACTGTGCGCCGGGCTTGAGCACAGCGACGGGGAGATCACCCAGCCAGACCGTCTCCTGGATCACATTGCCGGAGGCAAGGCAACATAATTGGCAAAAGAAAGGAATAATGACCCCGAAGTCTGACCGGATATACCGACGGTCGGGTCGTATTCTCTAAAGAAGTTGTAAGAGAGCCTATTTTTGCCAGCCCCTGCGATCACTTTTTGATATGCAGGATTATACCAACCATTAACATAAACAATATAGATTACAGCAAGTGGTTTTTCGTTGGACTTGCATACGTCAGCACATCCTACCATTAGCTTCTTTCTACCCCACGAATGATACTCCAACCAATTTTGATAACCCTTAGCTGATAGATCCTCATGGGGTGAACCCAATTTTTTTCGAATTTGCCCGAGGTTCATGCCGCCCAAATCCGATGTCCATCTCGGTGGAATGTCCTTTCCGTAAATTTCAAAGATCACCTTAGGATAGAGATAGTAAACGGCAAGCCACACTATCAGGCCAAATCCAATAAGATAGAACAGCCTCTTCCAGAAGGTTCCGAGCTTTATCGGCATGTGCATCTCCTAAAAACTGGAGTCCCCTGAGGTGGCAAACCCTTATCCCACGGCCATCCTGTACTATGAGAACCATCAAACCCAGCTCCTAATGAGGATTCACCAGGAATCTCAACAACTGCAACATGCCCTGATGCATCGCCGTAGGTATGAGCGATGGCAACGATGTCTCCTGGTTGTGGCGTCTGAACTACCGGGAAGTATGGTATATCTGCGTTTGGATCGGCCCACGTACCGGCACTAATAGGGCCTCTTAATCCGAAGTAGCGGAGTGGATCTACGCCGGTGCTGGCCAAGACATCGTCAACATACACATTGCATTTATTTTTGCCTATGCCGGGACCTTTTTCGCCATAATAGCCATAGCCGCTATCGTTATTTAGCTTTTCGGCATCCTCCAAGATGTTACTGCAGTTACAGGATCTAAACGAATCAAACCATAATCCCCACGGATCAATCCTATTCACCGGATCCCCAACAACATACGCATAAGTATTCACCCCCCCGTCCAACCCAATCGGATCGCTCTGAATATACCTACCCAACCCCGGATTATAATCCCGAGCCATATTGTAATACAGTCCGGTCTCGGAGTCAAAGTATTGCCCAGGGAAGCGGAGATTGTAGGTCAGCGAGCCGGTGGGCGCACCGTTGCCGAAGGGGTCTTTGTCCCACTTCCAAACAGTATTCCCACTACCGTCCACAATCGATCGCGGAGAGCCGAGATGATCAGGATTCACAAAATACTGAGCCCCGGTCTTGAGCACCGCGACGGGTAAATCACCCAGCCAGACCGTTTCCTGAATCACACTCCCAGCCGAATCGTACTCACCCAGGAGATGCCCGGCCTCGTCATAGGCGAAAATCGTGGTGGCCGCTCCGGTCTTGCTCACCCGCTGACCTAGGCCGTTGATGGCGTAGGAAGTCGTATTGCTTCCTGCCGTGACCTGCACGAGTCGTCCC
>JADFXY010000289.1:0-5445 GCA_015233355.1 Deltaproteobacteria bacterium
GAAAAAGCCATTCGGGTCATCTCGGTGGAGCGGGGCTATGATCCCAGGGAATTCGCCCTATTCACTTTTGGCGGGGCAGGGGGACTCCATGCCGCGGACCTGGCCCGGATGCTCAATATCCACAGAGTGATCGTGCCCCAAAATCCTGGGATCCTGTCGGCGATCGGGATGCTCATGGCCGATGTGATCAAGGACTACTCACTAACGGTCATGTTGGCTCAAGCCGACACTAATTTTACACAACTGGCCGGGCTGTTCGGACCTATTGAAGATAAGGGTAGGAATGAATTAGCGGCTGAGGGGCCGGCCGGGCAAAACATTATCTTGGAGCGGTACCTGGATATGCGGTATGAAGGGCAATCATACGAAATTATTGTCCCGTTTGACGAAGATTATGTGGCCGGTTTTCACGCCCTGCACGAAAAAAAATATGGGTACCGAAATAAAGATAAGGCGGTCAGCGTGGTCAATCTCCGGTTGCGGGTTCGGGGAATGCCCGAAAAACCTACATTTGAGGCTTCGCCGTTTGTGTCCGCCACCCCATCCGATAACGCCGTCTTGGGGCAAAGAGACGTTTACTTCTCACATCAACCCTTCCCCACCACCATCTATAACCGTGACCGGTTGCTGACCGGGAACCGGCTGCTCGGCCCGGCCATCGTGGTCGAATATTCCTCCACCATTGTCATTCCGCCCTTTGCCCAGGCCCAGGTGGACGGGTATGGGAATCTCATCATAGACATCAATCAAGAATAATTCCTGGCTGATGGAGGTGCCGGCAATGTTGAAGATGATGGAAGTACGGATTGCAACGGTAAGCTGAAATTCAGTTACTTGAGAATAGTTGAGGACAATAAAGAAAATTTTGAGGCAGATTTATGTTCGGGCTAATGAAAGTACACACCTGCACACTGAACGATCCGTCACGGACCGACCGCCGTTTGCATTACTGTGGCACCTGCAAGACGCTTGGTTCCATCTATGGGGCCAAGGCGCGCCTGCTGCTCAATCACGATGCGGTCTTCCTTGCGGAACTGTTGTCGGCAATTTCCTGCCGGGTTGATTCGCACGAAACCTGGTGCAGCGGCATCCGTTCCTTCAGTTGTCTCGCCTGTCCCGGTTCAGATGATGACATTGCCTTCCCGTTGCGGTATGCCGCAGCAGCTACGATGACCATGGCCGAATGGCGTCTTTCCGACAGAGTAAATGATTCCGGCCGGCTGCGCTGGCGCCTTCTGCAGCGTCTTTATGCGGACAAATTTCGCCTGGCCTCCGACCAATTGGCCGGGTGGCGGTTCCCTCTGAATGAGATGCAGACGATTCTCAGCTCACAGGAAGAGCGCGAGTCTATGGCCCGCCACTCAACACCGGCCGCAGGCGATATTCTTGAATACGTGGCTGAACCTACCGCTCTTGCAACCGCTTTGTTTTTCAGCCATGCTGCCGTACTGTTGGGCCTGGAGGAGTGTGAGCAGGATATGCGTAGCTTGGGATGGAATCTTGGCTCTACAGTCTACCTCCTTGACGCGCTTGCCGATTTTCAACTTGATCTGCGTAGTGGTGATTTCAATGCAATTCGGAGCGCCTATGCCTCCGGTACTGCTTCACTCGAACAAGCAGACGGCAGCATTCCTGAGGCTGTTCTCATCCAGGTCATGGACCGGATTCACAGCCTTCGGGCGGAGATGGAAAAGTCGCTGGTGCGGTTGCCGATGGCTGAGGCCGATAAAATACGCTTTACCGACAGGCTGCGCTGGAACCTGAAGCGGGCACTCCAGCCTTATCCGACAACATGCGCAGAGGATTATTCCAATCCTGTTCCAGTATGTGCGGGTCACGCCTGCCTGAGGCGACAGACCATCAGGCAGCGCTGGAGTCACGCCCGGCAGGTCGGCTCCTCATTGGCGCACCGCTTCCGCCCTGTTTCTCCGGCACCGTTCCTTTCCCGCCTCTGGAATAGCACGACCAAGCCCATCTTTTTTGCATCCGTATTGCCGATAGCTTTTTTTGCCCCGCAGCAGGCATCCACTGCGACCAGCTATGGGGAATGTATGAGCCTCGGGTTTAATCTGATGTTTTTCGGTATGGTGGCGTCAACGCTATGGCAGATGATAACCGGACGGCATACGATGGTGACTCGGCCAAATTTTTTTTCGGATATTGGGGTACCGAACTCTGGAGTCAAGGGCAGAAAGCAGCCCGCTGGGGACGGCAATTCTGGAGGCTCGTCCGGTTGTTGCGACGGATGTGACTGTTGCTGCTGCTGTGACTCCTGCGGCGGATGTGACTGCTGCAGTGGATGCGACTGTTGTAGTGGATGCGACTGCTGCAGTTGCTGTGACTGCTGATGAGATTGCAGACAAGAAACATTTATCAAACCTTATCTGCACATATTTATGTTGCGTACGCGCGTGTATAGGGGAGCATCCGACTGAGCGGACTACACCATTGTCATTCCGCCCTTCGTCCGGGCCCAGGTGGACGGCTACGGGAATCTCATATTGGAGGTCAATCATGAATAATTGTTGGTTCGGGGTATGGGGCGGCCGGGTTGATAGTTGGGAGAAAACGCTTTGACATACTGTTAGGGGCTGTTTGTTGATTTGTCGATCTGAAGTTAGTGATAACCAACGCCCGGCCAATGAACTATAATAAATCACTCGTAAACTATCGTCTCGGATTGACACTGTGGTTAGGTAACCCTGATTTTCTTCCTACTTTTGATATAGAGACTTGTAAGGTCCCTTCCGCAGTTTTGAAGTGGGGAGCGTGGATGATGGTTCCCCGAAGCGGCTCGAGGTGCTCGTAAAGCGCAATAAGGCGTTCCCGGAGCCACGGGCGCGTCTCTATCATATCCGGAAAAACAACCGGCCCCTTCATGGCCTTGATCTTTTCAGCGAACCTGTGCGTCGACGTATTGCCATTTTGAACGAGTACCCACTCAATTAGCATGTCGAGAAGCTTGAACGCTGTGACGAACACAAGGGGCGCTCCAGCTTTCAGAAATCCAGGCCGCCAGTCACCGTTGACGACTTTTACACATATATTTGAAATCTGACGGGGTGGTCCGCCGTTAGGTGGATAAATAAGTTCGTCCTCTCCCTCAACCTCAAGCCGCTGGTTCAGTATCTCGTACGCTGCCTCGAGAAGCCAGGCCTCATATTCAGTACGCTCGCTCAACGCTGCTATGACGGATGGTGTGTAAAGTGTCGAAGCTGTGGTCATAGTGTTTGCTGTCTCCTTATCATGCTTGTCGGTTGGTGGTTGCTCGTCCCACTCAAAGCGGGTGTTAGGCTATGTCTAATTGGGCAATCAGTCTGAACGATTCCAAATGACGGCAACTATCGGCGGAGAAACAAACCACCGCGCCCCCCCTCACCCATACAGGAGCTCCACCAGGCGGGTCAGGCCGAGGGATTCCAGCTTGGCCTTTTTCGGCCGGCCGGTCTGGGGATCCAATTGCCGGATCTCGTAAGTCTCTCGGAGCATCAAGTCCATATCCGGGACCAGTCCGGCAGTGGGGCCGGCCTCCAACGGAGTGGCCAGCCGGGGCGGCAGGACATCATCCTTAGCCGTCGTCCCGAAGAGATTAGATATTCCCCGCTTCAAGTACCAGATCCGTTCGCCCGAGAGCATCACCTCGTTCAAATCCAGGTTTAATCCCGTCACCAGATTGAAGGCCTCCAGGGCATCGGTCATATTCAGCACCGACCCGCCCAGGTTGCAGAAAATGGCCCCGTGATGAAAGAACATGCCCAGGTTCTGGCAAATGACGTTAAGCTGAGCTTTGCCTTGGCTTTCCCCGGCCTCAATGGCCTCAGCCAGTTCTTCCACTTCTTCGATGAAGATCATCCCGCCTTCCACCGGATAAGTCAGGCTGGACATGTGGCAGGCGCCCCGGATGGAGGTGGCATAGGCAATGCCCAGTCCGTGGGACCCTCGGGGGTCGTGCATGGGGCTTTCCAGACCCTTGACCGTGGTTAGAGCGGCCGCGGCGCCAGGCCCGATCCGTTCCGCTGCCAGCCGGGTCCCCTGGGCGAACAGGTCTCCGACCCCGTCCCGGCGGGCGATTTTCTCGACTAAAGCGATCATGGCCGGACCGTTGCCCCAGGACAGGTCCAACCCGTCCAGATCGTCTCGGGTCAGGAGTCCTTTTTCGTAGCATTCCATGGCAAAGGCAACCGTGCTGCCACAGGTAATGGTGTCCAGGCCCATGGTGTTGCAGATGGCATTAGCCTTAGCCACCACGGTCAGGTCATCATTTAAGCACATCGTCCCAAAGCCGGCCACGGTCTCATATTCCGGACCGGCTCCTTTGGCGACCTGGAACGGGCCTTCCGTCACCTCGACCACCCGTTTGCAGGCTACGGGGCAACCAAAGCAGGATTTCCGCCCCACCAACAGCTTTTCATTGTAGGCCGGGCCATTCAGACTTTCCGATCCGGACCATTCGCCCAGTTGCCAGTTCTTGATGGGCACGTCGCCCGACATCAGGCCCAGGTCCATGTGGGAATTTGTCCCGAAGCTTCTGAGGGTCTCCACAATGATGCTCTGGTCATACTTTTCCTTAAGCCGATCCTTGAGGGCCTTTATCCCGTCGGGGTCGGCCAGTGGTATTTTTTTCTTACCGGCCACCACGATTGCTTTTAACTTCTTGAATCCCATTACCGCGCCCATCCCGGTCCGGCCGGCCGCATGGGCTTTGTTGGTCAAGATGGAGGCAAACAGGACCAGGTTCTCTCCGGCCGGGCCGATGGCCAGGGTTTGAGGCAGATGTCCCCAGTCCTTTTTGCCCTGTTGAGCCAGGATATCCGTGGTCTGGTAGATATCCTTGCCCCAGAGTGTTTCGGCGGGTCTAATCTCCGGCCGGCCTTCGTGAATGGACAGGACAACCGGCTCCGGGGCCGCGCCGGTGATAATGATGCCGTCGTAACCGGCAAACTTCAATTCCGGGCCGAATAAACCACCCACATTGGATTCACCCCAGATTCCGGTCAAGGGCGACAAGGAGGATACGGTAAACCGGGGGACGGCCGGCAACCTCACCCCGGTCAAGGGACCGGTCATGATGATCATCGGGTTTTCCGGGCTAAGGGCCTTAATCCCGGGATGGATCCGGTCCAGGAAAAACTTGGCGGCCAATCCGCTGCCGCCGATGTAATCCCGGCGCGAGTTTTCATCAAGCTCAATGGTGTCGAATGTCCCGGTGGTCAAGTCCGCCGTTAAGACTGCTCCCATGTATCCATTCATTCGGTTGTCCTTTTTACAACTTGAGTTCCAATGCCATTGACTTAAGGTCGGACGGTCATGCTAACTTTTTAAAAACGGCCCATTCCGAATAAGCCCCAACGGGGCGCTCTAGGTTAGCCCAGCGGCAACGCCCTGGGTAGGGGTGGCGACTATATGAAATCACATGTAATACCCACATAAAATCGCCAGCAATTC
>JADFXY010000289.1:5622-6172 GCA_015233355.1 Deltaproteobacteria bacterium
TGTCCTTCGGCTTAAGTCAATGACATTGACTTGAGTTCGATGATCGCTATTGATTGAGAAGTAGAAATGAATCCGCCGAGTTCGTAGATGAACTGAGATGGATGAAATCCACAGGCAGATGGGATCATTCGTCTTTTTCAATCCGCGGATTGAATCATGACCCTTGACACTGATCGCTTAGCATACTCACCGAACTCAGGTTATAACAGGTAGCTCCAGGACGAGAAACATCTTTAAGGTTATTGGTCCCTCTCCCGACCACAGCGTCCATATCTGATCTTGAGGACAATAATGGTGGCGACCAGAACCATGGTCAAGCCATTGGCCAGGATCACCGGCCAGGCGCAGATAAGCACGCCGTAAATCAGCCACGAGACGGTTCCGAGAAACAGGGTCAGGAAGGTCACAAAAGAAATATCTTTGGATGACTTAGACTTCCAGATCTTGATCACCTGTGGCAGAAAAGCCGAGGTGGTGAAGAAACCCGCCACTAAGCCCAAAACAGTAACAGAATCCACTTGCCGCGTATCTCCTATCGAGACTGCATCAA
>JADFXY010000028.1:0-21338 GCA_015233355.1 Deltaproteobacteria bacterium
CCAATGAACTGCTTGAAAAAGAAATTACCGAAAGAAAACGGACTGAAGAGGCCTTACGCCGAAGAGAAATGGAGTTGGAGTCTCAATCGAAATACCTCGAAGAGGTCAATTCGGCTCTTAAGGTATTGTTGAGCCAACGGGAGCAGGACAAGAAAGCCTTTAAAGAAAATGTGTTGTCATCCGTTAAAGAACTGGTCATGCCTTACTTCAAGGATTTGAGAAAAACGGACTTGACCTCGCAACAACTGACTCTGGTCAATATTCTGGAATCCAACCTGGAAAACATCATATCTCCTTTTGTCGGTAACCTGGCGTCCAGATTCTTAAATCTGACCCCCACGGAGATTCGGGTGGCCGGTTTGATTAAAGACGGCAAGAAAAATAGAGACATCGCCCAGATGTTGGGACTCTCCGAAAACACGGTCATCTTTCATCGGGCCAATATTCGCGGAAAACTCAAACTGAAGAATAAAAAGGCCAACCTCAGATCTTATCTCCTCTCGTTGAACCGGTAAGACCCGGCCACAGAATGCCCCGGGCGCATCAAACCAAATGATGGATTAAAGTAGGGCTTAACGTGTATATAAAAGAACATATCAAAGCCATGACCCCGTATTTACCACCCTTGGAAGGTCGGGCCTCAGAAGGCAAGTATACCCTGTTGGATTTTAATGAAAGAACGGCGCCTCCCGGTCCGGCGGTGCTTAATGCCCTCCGGACTTTTATCGATTCAGGAGCCGTCCAGGCATATCCCGAATATGGCGATTTGGAGGCTAAGATCGCCAAATACGCTGAAGTTCCGGCCGGCCAGGTAATGGTCACCAACGGATCCGATCAAGGGATTGAGATCATCTACCGGGCCGGCGTAAGCTTCGGTGACGGAGTTATTATTCCCTCACCCAGCTTCGCCATGTTTTATCAGGTGGCCGGGGTTGAAGGGGCCAGGCTCATCCTCCCCAGTTATCATGGGGACCTGTCGTTCCCCGCCTCGGACGTCCTGGCCGCTCTCTCTCCGGGAGTCAAGCTGGTGGTTATCGTCAGCCCAAATAATCCTACCGGATCAGTCGCCTCGGAAGAGCAGGTCAGGGCTATTCTGGATAAGGCGGCCGGCGTGGGTGCGGCAGTCCTGTTAGACGAAGCCTATTTCGAATTCCACCGCCGGTCTTTTAAGCATCTGATTCTCTCTTATGCCAATCTGTTCATTATCAGAACATTTTCCAAGGCATTTGGGCTCCCTTCTTTACGGGTCGGGTACGTTATTTCCCGTGAAGAGAACATTAAAGAGCTCCTCAAAATCAGAGGACCATATGACGTCAATATGCTGGCTCGAGTGGGGGTCATGGCGGCGCTGGATCATCCTGACTATGTTCAAGAATACGTCCAGGAGGTGATGGGTCGGTCCAAGCCCTTGTTGGAATCGTTTTTTGATCAGCACGGGGTGAGTTACTATCCTTCGTGGGCCAATTTTATCACATTTAGACCACCGGACCAGATGGCCGCGTTTGAGGCCCTAAAGTTACAAGGTATCTTGGTTAGACCCAGATCCGGCCCCTGCATTGACGGGACGTTGCGAGTAAGTTTGGGAACCGTTCGTGAGACCCGGCTCTTTATTGATGCCTACAAGCACTATCTAACTCAGGGAACATGAATAACCGGGGGCACTGATTAAACCGGCCCGGTCTGATTCAAACGACCCGGCATCCTAAAGAAAAATCCGGTCGAGAGAGCGCAGAGTTTTTTAGCTTATAACGGTTAGTTCTACATTAACATAGCGAAATAACCGGCTATGTCGAAAGCTGAGAAATGTCTGCGTTTTCTTTTTTTTCTATCCTCATCGAATAAGTTTCAAATAGCTCAATGGGGAACTCAAGGAGGCAATTCCGGAGCAATGTCATCAAGTTAATCTGAAAAGCTTTCTGCCGATGATAGCTCCGCTAAAGCCCCAACGGGGCGCTCTAGGTTAGCCCAGCGGCAACGCCCTGGGTATTGTGGCAGCGCGTGCCGTAGGGGCGACGCATGCATCGCCCCTACAGGTGTACCCACATGGCATCGTTGTACTAATTCAACAGCATTGGGGCAGCGCCCTGGGAAATACGGTTAGTTACGTGTCAACAAGATGGTCGGGAGGTCGGCCGGCCCCCAAAGTCATTTCCTTTGAAGGGATATCCGGCTACGGCTCAAGTACGGAATTGCCGGCGATTTTATCTGGGCATTATCAGTTATCAAACCTGAAATTTTTTGACGATCACTTCGAGGTGTCCCGCCACCTTGGCCAATTCGGATGCCGCTGCGTTGATCTGCCGGGCGCTGGTATTGCTGTCCGCAGCGGCGTAGCTGACGCCGTGAATGTTGGCTGAGGCTTCATGGACGCCACGCGCGGCTTCACCGACATTCTGAGACATGTCATTGGCCCCCTTGGCCACCTCGGAGATGGAGCCGGCAATGTCATTCACTCCTGAAGCCGCTTGAGAAACGTTGGAAGAAATCTCGTTGGCCGCTTTGGTTTGTTGTTCCACCGAAGAGGAAATGAGGTCCACCGATTCACTAATGGTGGTTATAATGTTTGAGACCTCTTTAATGACCTTCACCGCCTCCTGCGTGTTCAGTTGCACCCCTTCTATTTTATTGGCAATGTCTTCTGCCGCCTGAGCGCTCTGATTAGCCAGTTCCTTTATTTCGTTAGCCACTACGGCAAAGCCCTTGCCAGCATCACCGGCCGAGGCCGCTTCGATGGTGGCGTTCAGGGCCAGGAGATTGGTTTGTTCGGCGATCCGCTTAATGACCTCGGTGACTTTGCCGATGGCCTGGGCCGCGCTTCCCAAGGTGTTCATGGTTGTGGTGGCGTTGGAAGACATCTTGGTGGCTTTGTTGGCTATTTTGGCGCCATCCTCGGCGCTTCTGGCCACATCGCTTATAGACATGGTCATCTCTTCAATGGCGCTGGCCACGGTGTTCATATTCTGGGACATCTGTTCTGCGGCTGAGGATACGGTGGAGATATTGACGCTCATCTCTTCTGCCGCGGAGGCCATGGTGTTTATATTCGAGGACATCTGTTCCGTGGCCCCGGCGACATTATTGGCCTGAGTGGTCATCTCTTCAGAATTGGCGACCAGGGTTGAGGAAACGGCTGAAAGCTCTTCCGACTGGGAGGCCAGGGACTTGGCGTTGTCCTGGATTTGTTTGATTAGAGCAGCCAGTTGATCGCAGGATTGGTCCAAAGAACGGGACATTTCGCCAATTTCGTCTTGTCGGTCCAGGTTCAGCCTTTTGGTTAGATCCCCGGCGGCAATGGCATTGGCCAGGTCGACAGTCTGGCGAATCGGACTAATAATGCCTCGGGCGATAATCGTGGCGATAATAATCCCAAGAATCACCGCGACGACCAGGCCGACGTTCATAATAATTGACGCCGAGGACATGGAATCCACCGTTCTCTTGGCACTGGCTATGGTCTCGGTTGTGCCGGCTTGGGCGGTCTCCTCGGCCAGTTTCAACACTTCATAGGCCAGTTCATTGCGTTTTTTTGTTCAGACTATCTAATGCCTGCCAGGTCTTTACATATTCCGTTATAGTTGCTTCGTATTCTTCGGCCCCTGTCCTGGCCGCTGAGAGCAACTGCAGGTTCTCCTCCCGGTGCGTTGCTGCCTTCATTTCATCCAAGCCTTTGTAGATGGTTTGGAAGTGTTTTAGAGCTTCTTCGGTGAACTGGAGGTTGTTGGTAGCCTGAGCCTTGAGGTTGGCGGTGCGGACTTCGTAGCCTGCTTCGATAATATCATTTATGTCATTGACCTTTTGGTTCCGCTCCAGGAGCTTGGCCGGGCTCTCGGCGGCCCTGATCTCCTTATCAAAGGAGGTTCGCTGCATATTTTCGTAAGCCAAACAATTATCCGTGAATTTCTTAGCCGCGGCATTGGCCCGCTGGCGTAATTCACCGATATTTTTGTTAGCGGAAACTGTTTCATCGATCAACAGGGCATAATTTTTGACCTTCTCTTCAGCCTTGATCACTCCTTCCTTCAATTTCTCCAGGCGCGGATACTTTTGGACCAGACTTTTGCCATTCTCCAACGCCTTTTTAACCTTTTCCAAGGCGGCCATCCCCTCTTTAAGGTAGTTTTCGTTCTGAGTAAAGGCGTATCCTCGAACGCCGAGCATGACTTCTAGGTAACGATTTTCAACTTCGCCGGCGACGACTGCTTCCGGAACAAACTGCTGGGCCAATTCGGTGGATTGCCTGCCTACGGTATTCATGTTCCAACTAGCCATGATTCCAAGAACGAGTGTGATGGCAATCAACACCCCAAATCCCAGGCCGATTCTTAGTGACAGTTTCAGGTTTTTCATTAGGATCTCCTTGGTCTTGATGTTAATATATTAAAACAATTTAAAAATTAGATGATGATAGGCTATCCGGCAGTCTGAGGGGAAAGAGACGAGTGATTTTGTCGAATCAGGGCGACTCGCTGCGGTTAGGAGCCCACATGCCCTCGATCATTTTAGAACCGGTTTGGGGCGGTGGTGGTCCATAAATGAAATCCTGGACAGTAACTAATTATAATTTAAATATTTTTTTATCAGACCACCGGCGTGGAGATTAATACGCTTTGGTACTATACTATTATTCACTCAGCCGTTCAACCGATAATCAATAAGTTTCATCATAAGGTCGCGAATGAATCAGGAAGGCTTGAACGGGAACCTCAAAAAAAGGCCACGATACGGTGGAGTTACAAAAAGCCATAAAGATGGCTTGCATTTTGATAACAAATGATGTTAGTTATACATAATACCGTCTACTTTCCGGCCGTTCGGGGCCCTGCCGCAGCAGGTTTGACACGGCAAAAGGTCAGGGTGGTCATGCCGTCCGGCTGTTTCGATAATTTTTTGTATAGCAAGGATATAATCAATTGTGAAAAAGATCATCCGCCGCCAAACCAGACAGGTCCATGTCGGACCGGTTCCAGTGGGAGGTGATGCGCCCATTTCCGTCCAGTCCATGACCAAAACCGACACCCGGGATGTGGACGCGACCTCCGCCCAAATCGACAGGCTGGCCGCAGCCGGATGTGAGATCATTCGGTCTGCCGTGATCGATGAGGATGCCGCCAAGGCATTGGCCGCCATTATTAAGAGAAGCCCGATTCCGGTGATTGCCGATATCCATTTTGATCACCGCCTGGCTTTAATCGCCATTGAATCGGGGGTGGCCGGGTTAAGAATCAATCCGGGAAATATTGGAAGTCGCCAAAAAATCAAGAAAGTCGCCGACGCGGCCAGGGACCGGGGCATTCCCATCAGGATAGGAGTAAACGCGGGGTCATTGGAAAAGGACTTGCTGGCGACTTATGGCGGGCCCGTACCGGAAGCGATGACGGCCAGCGCGCTCAGGCACGTGGCCATATTGGAAAAGGAAAACTTTTATGATATTAAAATATCGTTAAAGTCATCCGACGTATTAACTACGGTCGCGGCGTACCGGTTGATGGCCCAAGAAACCGCGTATCCATTACATGTGGGAGTGACAGAGGCAGGGGGACTGCTGGCTGGGGCCATAAAGTCGGCCTTGGGTATCGGGACGTTATTAGGTGAAGGCATCGGCGACACCATTCGGGTTTCCCTGACCCGAGATCCGGTGGAAGAGGTGATGGCCGGATATGAAATTTTGCGGGCCTTAGATATCAGGCATCGAGGTGTGGAAATAATTTCTTGTCCCACCTGTGGCCGATGTGAAATCGACCTCTTTGGCCTGGTCGAGGAGGTATCCAAGGCGCTGGCCCATATTACCGCCCCGTTGCGAATCGCCGTCATGGGTTGCGTGGTCAACGGACCGGGAGAGGCGAAATCCGCCGCTCTGGGTGTGGCCGGCGGGAGAGGGCAGGGCACCCTGTTCAAGGCCGGTAAGGTGATCAAGAAATTTGACGAAAAGGATTTACTCCAGGTCTTGGTGGAACAAGTGGAAAGGGAAGTTCAATGAAATTATCGCAACTATATCTCCCCACGCTGAAAGAACGGCCGGCTGAAGCAGAGGTGGTCAGTCATCAACTAATGTTGAGATCCGGCATGATTCGCAAGTTGGCCGCCGGCATATATACTTATTTGCCTTTAGGGACGCGGGTCTTGGCCAAACTTAAGCAAATCATCCGGGCGGAGATGAACGTAGCCGGAGCCCAGGAAATCATCATGCCTTTTGTGCAGCCGCGGGAGCTGTGGGAGGAAAGCGGCCGCTGGCAACACTATGGCCGGGAGCTTCTACGAATTAAGGATAGACACGATCACGAGTTTTGTCTTGGCCCGACCCATGAAGAAGTGATCACGGACTTGATCCGGGGAGAGATTCGTTCCTACCGGCAATTACCGATTAACCTTTACCAGATTCAGAGCAAATTCCGGGATGAAATCCGGCCCAGATTTGGGTTGATGCGGGGGCGCGAATTCATCATGAAGGATGCCTATAGCTTTGACGTGGACGAAGCATCATCAGCCGTGTCCTACCGGGCCATGTACCGGGCTTATAGTCGGATTTTTGCCCGGTGCGGACTGAGGTTCCGGGCCGTAGAGGCCGACACCGGCACTATCGGAGGCAATTTTTCGCATGAGTTCATGGTGTTGGCCGATACAGGCGAAGACACCGTGGTCAACTGTTCCCATTGCCGATACGCGGCTAATATGGAAAAAGCGGAAATGGCCTCGGTCCCTGGGGACGCTGACACCGGAGAGGAAAATCTGTCCGCCGGACTCGAAGAGGTGCTTACACCCGGCCGGAAAACGGTGGAAGAAGTCACTTTATTCCTCCAAATTCAGCCCCGGAATTTAGTCAAAACCATCATTTTCAGTACCGACAAAGGTCCGGTGGCCGCCCTGGTCCGGGGTGACCATGAGATCAGCCCGGCTAAGCTGCGGACCTATCTGGGGGCCAATACCCTGGATCTGGCTGATGAGCAAGTGGTTGTCGAAGCGACCGGGGCGCCCACCGGATTCGCCGGAGCGGTCGGGTTGTCTATCCCGATCTACGCCGATCATTCCGTTAAAGGAATGTCCGATGTGGTCATGGGCGCCAACAAAAAGGATTATCATTTTAAGCACGTCAATATCTCCAGGGACGTAAAAATAGCCGGGTTCGCCGATATCCGAATGGCCGAGGAAGGGGCTCCGTGTCCCAAACCGGATTGCGCCGGACGTCTGGTTTTTTCCAGAGGCATTGAGGTGGGACATGTATTTCGGTTGGGCACCAAGTACAGTAGCGCCATGAAAGCGGCCTTTCTGGATGCTGAAGGCAAAGAACGACCCGCTGTCATGGGGTGTTATGGGATTGGGGTAGGGCGGACTATGGCCGCCTCGGTGGAACAAAACCATGATGCCGACGGAATCATTTGGCCTATGCCCCTGACTCCTTTCCAGGTGCTGATCTTACCCGTAAGTATTAAACCGGGCGAAGTCTGGACTGCGGCTAATGAGTTATACCACCGGCTGGTTGAGGCCGGGTTCGATGTTTTGCTGGACGACCGGGATGATCGCCCTGGAGTCAAATTCAAAGACGCAGATCTGGTCGGCATACCCGTTCGGATAACCATCGGCCCGAAGGCACTGCAAGAACAGTCGGTGGAAATGCGGGACCGGAGAACCAAAGAAACAAAATTAGTTAAATTAAATCAGGTGATTGACGAGATCAAGGAACGAATCAGGAATGAAATGGACCAGATCGAGGCCGCGCTCACGGCCATTGACCAGTCGCTCAACGATCTCTAATGGAATATTGGATTGGATGCTGCGCTCCTATTGATCCAACAGATTGTTCTTTAATGACATCGATATGAACCCGTAACTCCTCCCCCGCAACCTAAGGTCACTAACTTAATGACATTGCCCGCAACCCGCCTACACGGGCCTGCGGGATGATCTGGATCGTGAAACCTCATGCTTAGATTTCCGGACATTGTTGATCAAGTATTATCATATCACCCCAATGCGGACACGGAAACAGTAGAGCGGGCCTACATTTTTTCCGCCCAGGTCCACGATGGACAGGTCCGGCTGTCCGGCGAGCCCTATTTGTCCCATCCGCTGGAAGTGGCTAATATTTTGGCTAACATGAAGATGGATGTGGCCACCATCGCCGCCGGATTGCTTCACGACACGGTGGAAGACACAAAAACGACGTTGGAGGAAATCAAGTCGTTATTTGGCGATGAAATAGCCAATTTGGTCGATGGGGTGACCAAGATCAGTTTGATGTCATTCGCCAGCAAGCATGAACGCCAGGCTGAGAACATCCGTAAAATGATTCTGGCCATGGCTAACGACATCAGAGTCATTCTGATCAAGCTGGCTGACCGATTGCACAATATGCTCACCCTGGGTTTTCAATCTCCGGAAAAACAGCGGAGCATTGCTCAAGAGACATTAGATATTTATGCCCCCCTGGCCGGACGGTTAGGAATGGGTGAGAGAAAGGCCCAGCTTGAGGATCTGTCCTTTTTTTATCTGGAGCCGGAGGCCTACAAAAAAATAAAAGAAGGCATCGCCCAAAACTCGGCCAGGATGGACTCCTACATCAAGGAGGTCAAGGGCATCATCATCAAGGCCATGGAGGAACATGGGCTGAAATGTGTTATTAGCGGCCGTCATAAGCATCTTTACAGCATCCACAAAAAGATGTTGGCCCAAAACATCTATCTCAACCAGGTCTATGACCTGATAGCTTTTCGGCTTAGATTTCAAACAGTAAAAGAATGCTATGAAGCCTTGGGAGTGGTTCACTCCCTCTGGAAACCGATCCCCGGCCGATTCAAGGACTACATTGGAATTCCCAAAGCCAACATGTATCAGTCACTTCACACTACGGTGGTGGGGCCTTATGCCGAGCGGATGGAGATGCAAATCCGGACGGAAGAAATGCACCGGGTGAATGAGCAAGGTATCGCCGCCCACTGGAGGTACAAAGACGGCAAAGGGATGACTGAGGCAGATGGCCAGCGCTTTGCCTGGTTGCGCCAACTGCTCGAATGGCAGCAGGAAGTGAAGGATCCCCAGGAGTTCTTAGATTCCGTCCGGGTTGATCTTTTTCCCGAAGAAGTCTATGTCTTTACTCCGAAAGGAGAGGTCAAGCAATTCCCACGGGGCGCGACTCCCATAGATTTTGCCTATGCCATCCACTCAGAAGTCGGGCAGCACGTCATCGGGGCCAAGGTGCATGGCCGAATGGTGCCGTTAAAATACGAGCTTAAGAATGGGGATATGGTCGAAGTGTTAACGTCTCTCAATCAGACCCCCAGCAAAGACTGGCTGAAAATAATAAAGACGACCAAGGCCCGGAACAGAATTAGAAACTGGATTAAATCTCAAGAACGTCAGAAAAGCGTCGCCTTAGGTAAGGAGATTTGTGAGAAGGAGTTTCGCAGCCACAATTTGTCGTTAAGCAAGTTATTGAAAACCGATGAACTGCTCAGTCTGGCCAAGGAATTGTCCTACGTTACCGTAGAAGACCTGTTGGCTGCCGTGGGCTACGGCAAGATCACCGCCCGGCAACTGGTTGGCCGTCTTGTCCCGAAAGAAGAACCGGCGGCCAAGTCAAACGTGGTTGGCCTTCTTTTCGACAAAATGGTGCGGAAAATCACCAAGAAGGGAAAGGACGCCGTCACAGTTAAAGGCGTGGATAATATGTTGATCCGGCATGGGAATTGTTGCCGGCCGCTTCCAGGCGAAGATATCGTCGGTTTCATAACCCGCGGGAGAGGCGTGACTATCCACAAGAAAGGCTGTTCCTCCCTAAGCTACGTGGAACGGGACAGGCTGATTGAAGTTACCTGGGACCTGGATAAGGGGGAGATGTTTCCGGTGCAATTGCAGGTCATGGCTCAACGGGACAAATCCCTTCTGACTATTATCGGCGCGGCGCTGGGCAATTCTGAGGCTAATGTGAGAGAAGCCGACATGCACGCCACGGATGACAATAAGGTAATGATAAAACTATTTATAGAAGTACTCGACTTAAAGCATTTGGAGAATGTCTTCAACGAGCTGAAAAAAAACAAGAAAATAATCTCAGTAAAAAGAGTTGTGGAATGAGGGGCAATCGTAGCCGGGCCTTTTTGAAATCATCCATGACCGGCAGATATCCTTAGGCACGGCCATAACCGACGCTTCCGCGAATACCTGCTGATTGCTGATTGCTTGTTACCGGTTACCGGTCACAGACGACAAGCACCGAGTAACCGGCAGCCATGTCATCATAACCGTGCCGATTATAACGGTTCAAATTATATTATTTTACTGCCGGCCGGCCTTCCTTGATATTTGCGATGTCTAAATAGACCCAAGATGACTTTGGGTGATTAGTCATTTTAAATCGGCAGGGATTGAATCTTTATGATTGACATGTTGACTTTTCATGGTAGAATTGCAAAACGTTATTGATAGACCAAACGTCAATATCATCAATGCGTCCGTCAGGGTCGGCAGGCTATATTTTGACGAAGAGTCAACCTGTTATGATAATTTAAGCCAAGTTGGACCTGCCGCGGCCAAACTGCAAACAAATATGATTCAATGCCAATATATCGGGACCGTCTTACCCCGGAGGGAAACGTGGATCTGGTCTTATCTAAAAGAGATATTGAAGAAATGTACAAGTGCATCAGCGAAAATCTTGTCCGCGAGGGCGCTGATTGCGTCTTGCTGATTGACCGGGCGGCTAATCTGATCGTTAACTGCGGAAATCCCATGACGTTGGACGTCGTCTCGCTGGCCGCTTTGTCTGCCGCCAACTTTGGGGCAACTGCTGAAATTGCTAGAATTATCGGAGAGGAAGAGTTCTCCCTGCTTTTTCACAAGGGCCGTCATGAGAATATCCACTTCACCAGTGTGGGCGAGAACTACATCTTGATTACCCTATTTGGTAAAGAAGTCTCCCTGGGGTTAATCCGGTTGAAAGTGGAGAAGACGATCAAAAAACTCCAGGAAATACTTCAAAGAGTAGAGAGCTGAAAAAATGGCCTTTATCGATTTCAGCAAAAGAGAAATTCAGTGCAAGATAGTCTATTATGGTCCCGGAAGAGGCGGCAAGACCACCAACCTTCTGTATATTCACAAGGCCATGACCGAAAATGTCCGGGGGAAAATGGTATCCATCGATACTAAAGGTGATCGGACACTTTTTTTCGATTTCCTTCCCCTGTCCTTGGGATCAATCCACAACATGAGTATTAAAATCCAGCTTTACACTGTTCCCGGGCAAGTAATGTATAATGCCAGTCGAAAACTAGTGTTAAAGGGTGTTGATGGTGTGGTTTTCGTGGCAGACTCCTTACGCGTCAGGCGGGCCAACAATTTAGAGAGCCTGGCCAACTTAGAGGAAAATCTCAGAGGCGAAAACCTGGATATGACCCGGATTCCTTTAGTTCTACAATATAACAAAAGGGACTTGGCCGATGGCGAGATCCCTCTTATGACCATTGAAGAACTTGACGAAGACTTGAATAGTCAGTTGCATGTTCCGTCTTTTCCGGGCAGTGCCATCAAAGGAACCGGGGTGTTTGAGACATTAAGAGAAATAAGCAAAATCACCGTAAAACAAGTTCATGAAAAACTACTAAAGCGTTAGGTCAACCCGGCCGGCCAAGGGTGCGGCCCGGTTGGAGTGGTTGGCTCGGAAAATCCAGTCGCAGTCTGTTAACTGGGGCGCTGTTGCCAATTCCATCGAATTCCGTCGATTTGCGTCCCGGTACCAAACTCGAATGTTTTCCTGCAACTAATCGCTTGAGATGATCTAATTATTTATTTTAATAGTCTAAGGCAGCCTGCCTGGCAAATGACAATGCCTCCAAAAAGTGAGAAATTATGACCAAAGATCGAACTACCCCAGAAGGCTTTGATCTGGAGGCCATGGAAAAAGACATAGAGAACGCCATCGACCGTCTTTTTGTCCCGGTCGGTGGTATCGACCTGGAAGCTGAATTGGTCTCAGATAAAAAGCCGGACTTCGATTCTACTGCATCCGGAAGAATGGCTAAGGTCAAAGAATACGGGAAACCAGACTCTAAAACCGGCCGGCCGGAATCCCAACTGGGAGCCGCCGCCGAGGTATCGCCATCACCACTCAGTCTTGAAGAACAAATTGATCGAGCCATTGATACTCTCTTTATTCCGGCACAACTCACTCCGCCCCAACCACCCGAGCCATCTGAAGCGCAGCCGATTGCACCACCCAAAATAGTTGCGGCGGCATCTCCAGGGACTGATGGTTCGCAGGTGACACCGGCCAAAAAAACAAGGCCCAAGGCCATCTCTTTGGAAGAACTTAAGGCCTGTCTGCTCAGTCTGGAGTGGGAGATCAGTCCGGAGAATATCTCCAAGTCCTTAACGCAAGCCCGCCTGCTGAAGGATCCCTTATCGGCCAGACAAGATATTTTTAATGTCCTGAAAATGATCATCAATGTTTTGAGCTTTCTGAAAGCAACGGGGGCTGAAACTCCTGTCTCCGCCATCCAATTTCTCCGTAGCGCACTTCAGGAATTGGAAACCTTGACCAGGGAGAAAATATCTGATGAGGAAATAATAAAAAGAGTTAACAAGCTCTCCAGACAATTCCGGAAAGTCAAGCTGGAGGCGGATCAAATCCAAAAAAGAAGAGCGGCCATGCCGGAGCCTAGCCAGGTAAAACCAGCCGGGCCGGCCAAAGTTACGCCGGAGGCCCGCCCCCAGGTGATTCCGCGTCAGGCTGCGGCTGGGTTGGAAGTAGCTGTTGGAGAAATTGCAGAAGAACTGCCGTCGCTTCAGCTAGATGTCCAAGAAAAGGACTTCGACCAGACACCGTTCGACATGCCTACCCCGTCCCGTCCAGCGTTTCAGGAATCGACCGAACCGCCGGCAGAGATGCCCATGGGGCTTGAAATGGTCTTTGATGAGGGAGAACCTCAGGCTTCTTTTCCGGAACCTAAGACTGATACCGATTCCGGTATGGAACCATTTGATTTTCTTCAAGAACTTGAATCAGAATTACCACCCCCGCAATTACTGCCTATGGCGGATGAGGTCCCCATACCTCCTGAAGAGCCCGTGTCGTTAGTTAATGTGACTCTCATATTGGAGCAAAGTCCGCTAATTGCTCAACAACCTGGGCCGCCGCCGGAACCCGAGTTACCTTCTCCGTCTGCAGTCATCGACCCCATGCCTTTTGAAGAACCCCCGGCTTTTGGGGTTGCCCCGCCTGAACCCACCGTCGTGGAAATGAGGCTGGAGGAGGAAATTAGCCCTGAAATTATTCGCCCGGTTACCCCGGTGGTGCAAGAACTCCTCATACAAAAAGAGTCTCCGCCGGTCAAACCGGCCAGGCGAAAAGAAGTGAAACCGTCCGAACCTCCCATTCTTGGGGCTGGAGGCGCCATGCCGGCCACACATATTACTTCGGATTCCATAGAGGACGTAGTCATCTCTTTGCAAGCTGGTTTTCAACAACTTGAAAAAAACATCGGTCGATTGGAACCGCTTAAAGAAAAGCTGGGCGCCGCGCCTCAGTTGAGAAAACTGTATTCCTACCTGGAAAAAACACAAACTGAGATTGCTTCCGCCATATACCTGGTCGGGGAACTGATCGAGCGCTTGCCTAAAGCTGTTTTTGCCATGCAGGCCGGAACCCAGGTGTGTGCCTCGGTACCAGCGGCAACTCCGGTTGCTGGGGTAGTGCCCGCGGATATCCCGGATCAAGATCGGCTGCTGTCCTTGGGACGGTATGTATACAGCCTATATGATCCCATTAAAGCCATGGCCGAGTACCTGGACCGGGTCAAGGAAGATCTGCCGCTGGATAATTCAGGCTTTTCCTTTCCTCCGCCCCTGTTTGACTCAAAGTTGTCCGATGACCCATTATCCCCAGGCTACCAGGGACATGATGATGTGACGGAAACCGACAAACGACTTGGACCACCATATTCTTCCGAAAGTAGTCTCGATTTTATCCTGGAGGGGGAAGAAAACCGCCCCAGCGATTTGGATGGCGGACAAGTTGCCGAAAAATCTGTGGCCAAAGAGCCGACCGGGTTTCCGGCTGAGGTTCGTCTGGCCGCGCTGGGGACGGGAATATTTGCTTTGCCAGCGGAATCATTTATTCGAGAGATGAAAATATCCCCCGGTAAGGCCAAGACCCTGTCGGCTCGCGATTATATCATGTTAAAAGATATCAAACCGTTGTTTGGAAATCTAAACAAAGACTTCATCGGTCCCATCGCTGAAATGAGCAAAGCCGAATTAAAGGATTTGGTTATTCCTCGGGTGATTATTCCGGAAGGTTTGATCGCTGACTTTGATCCAAATGACATGACCAGGGTTAATGGGATTGTTTTCCTGATGCATGAAGGCCAGTATCGAGCTTTGTTTATTTGGCAGGAGCCCGATTCCATGCGATACAAAGTTATCTCAGGGGAATTTGCGACCGTCAACCAGATTATCTCCGGCAAAGTCAAACTTGACAATAACGAGGAAGTGCCGCTTATCGATGTGAAAAAAATCTTCTCTTTGGAGTAGGGTGAAATTGTTTTTTCGCCTCGGCGGCCCAACTACCGACAGGCCCTGTGGGTAGGCCCGGGTGACCGAATACCGAGTATAACGTTTTGATTTAGGCGTATTAGTTAGTTTATCATCCCCCGTTAAGGGGGATAATAATTTGGTCACATGACAGATCGACTGCATAATTTCTTCGTCTATTTTTCTTAGCAGCGGAGCCACCCAGACTATGGAATGTGTTTTTGGTATTGATGTTGGCGGGACTAACATCAAGTTAGCCGTGATTGACCGGGAAGGGCAGATCCTTGATCACCGGAAGATCGCCACCCGGGCCAATGAGGGTCCGGATGCGGTGATATCTCGCCTGGCTAATGAGCTGACATCGTTCATTCAGGCTGATCAAGGTTGGCGGATTCGGGCGGTGGGACTGGCTGTGGCCGGAGCCATCGATGCCAGGGCCGGAGTGGTCATGGTGTCCCCTAATCTGACCGGTTGGCGTAACGTGCCTCTGGCCGAGCGCCTCTCCGAAATGACCGGATACCAGGTCGTGGTGGAAAATGACGCCAACATGGCGGCCTTTGGGGAAGGGTGGCTGGGTGTTGGCCGCTCTTTTCAGTCTTTTTTGGTCATGACCCTGGGCACTGGAATCGGCGGGGGCCTGATTCTGGATGGCTGGGTCTGGTCTGGTCCATTTGGTTGTGCGGGAGAGATCGGGCATATCACTGTGGATCCAGAAGGGTGGTTATGTAATTGTGGCAACACGGGTTGCCTCGAGACTATTGCTTCGGCTACCGGTGTTGTCAGGATGGCCTCCGAACTGTTAGCTCAAGGCGGCAGTCCGGTGCTGGAAAACCTGATTAATGAAAATGGGGATCGGCTCACTGCGGAAATAATAGCCACGGCAGCGTTTAAAGGAGATGCCCTGGCAAACCAAGTTTTTCAACGCGTTGGACGGGTTTTGGGCTTGACAGCGGTTAACTTGTACAATCTACTGGGCCTGGAAATGATCGCTTTTTCCGGTGGCATGGCCGGTGCCTTCGACCTGCTTATCGGGCCGATGCGGGAAGAGATCAAACGTCGATCTCACATTTTACCTCCAGAAAATCTGAAACTCCTGAAAGGTATTTTAGGAGATGATGCCGGTACATTGGGTGCCGCTCGAATGGCCTGGCGCCACATTGACTTAGGTGAGCGTCCTGGGTGCCGGGTGAGCTGAGCAGGATCCCCCGGAACAATAAAAAGCTTGACCAGGCCGCAATTCTTTGATAATTCCGGTCTCGCCATCGAGTATCGAGAACGGTGATGACTAACACTCAGGCGGGCAACACCAGCCGAGATTTACCTGTCAATTTTAAGTATGGGAGTATTCATGATCAAGAAAAGAGTCACCCGAAAAGATCTGGTTAAGGCCCCGGATGAGTTTCAAACTCTGACTTCCAAAGCTATCGACTTTCTATCGTTCCATCAGAAAAAGGCCATGGTGGGGGTTGCGGTTATAGTCGTTGTCCTAGCCCTGGTCTTAGTGGTCAGAGGCTATACAAATATGATGAATAACCGGGCTATGGTTCTATATAATGAAGGAAACGCCAGCCTGGAGCAGGCCCTTCCGACCAATGATGAAGCCGTTTATAAACAGGCTTTAGCTAAATTTGAACAGTTGGTGAAGGATTATCCCCGATCCCGGGTTATTGCACTGGCCTTTATCCAGGCGGGCAATGTGCAATACAACCTGAAGAATTATGACCGGGCCACGGAGAATTATCAGAATTTTTTGAACAAAGTGAGATCCGACGACAACGACTTTCGACTCCTGGCCTACAACGGTCTAGGGTATTGTTATGAAGCTCTGGCTAAATATAAGGATGCGGCCGAATACTACGAACGTGCTGCGTCTGTCCCGGATAGTTATGTTAAAGACCAGGCTCGGCTAAGTAAGGCGCGCGTTTTGTTAAAGGGCGGAAACTGGTCCGAAGCCCTCAAAACGTATGAAGAAATCCTGAAAACGCAAGCCGATTCATTAGACGCCGACCTGATCCGTCAGCAGATAAATCAGATCAATCAAGACCATGGTGGGGCCTCAAAATCGTGAGCCAACACGATATTGCGGAAGAACTGCAGCTTTCGTTTTTTTGGTGGATAAATGGACGCTGAAACACTCAATAGACGAATAGAGGCCGCCCGGGGAGACCGCCCGGTCGATATGTTATTCCGTGGCGGCCGGTTGGTCAATGTCTTTTCCGGCCGAGTGGACCAGGTTGATTTGGCCGTTTACGACGGGGTGGTGGTCGGGTTCGGCAATTATAAGGCCGACCGGATCATTGATGTGCAGGACAAATTCCTGGCCCCGGCATTTATGGATGGCCATCTGCATTTCGAAAGTTCCATGTTGGCGCCTCCAGAACTGGCTAAGGCGGTGTTACCCCATGGAACTTCAGCAGTTTTTTGCGATCCCCACGAGATCGCCAATGTCCTGGGGCTGCGGGGGATTGAGTACCTGCTCGAAGTCAGCCGGGGATTACCCCTGGATGTATTCGTTATGTTGTCCTCATGCGTTCCGGCGACACCCCTGGAGACATCCGGGGCGATTTTGGGAGTCGGAGAGCTACTTGGTTTTAGGGGACGCGACCGGGTCCTGGGTCTGGCTGAAATGATGAATTTCCCCGGCTTGGTGGCCGGGTTTCCAGATGCCCTCGAAAAGGTCGCAGCCTTCCACGATCTGGTTGTCGACGGTCACGCTCCGCTCCTTTCCGGGTTGGGTCTAAATGCCTACCTCTCGGCCGGTATCGGCTCAGACCATGAATGCACCAGACTTGACGAGGCCGTCGAGAAACTGGCTAAGGGGATGCGGATCATGATCCGGGAAGGCACTCAAGCCAAAGACCTGGAGGCTCTCTTACCATTGGTGGCCGCGGCAGTTAGCCGGCGATGTATGTTTGTTTGCGACGACTTACACGCCGATGAGATCCTGGAGCGCGGTCACCTGGACCGGATCCTTCGCCGGGCAGTATCGCTGGGGTTGGATCCCATCACCGCAATTCAAATGGTCAGTATTAACACCTGTGAATACTTTGGATTGAAACGCCGGGGGGCCCTAGCTCCAGGGTACCGGGCCGACCTGGTCGTGCTGGATTCGCTAGACAAGTTTCAGGTGGAGAAGGTCTTCATTCAGGGACAACCGGTGGCTGAAAATGGCCGGTTACTCCTTGATGCGGCCCGTTTTCCCCAGACCCAGGCACAAGGCCGTTTTCAAGTGGCCCCATTTTCCCTTGAATCATTTAAGATTGAAGCTAAATCCGCCCAAGCCAGAGTCATCGGACTGATCCCCGGCCAAATCATGACTCAACACCTGAACATGCCGGTCAAGATTGAAAACGGAGCAGTGTGCGCCGATTTTGATCAGGATGTGGCCAAGCTGGCGGTGGTGGAACGACACCAGGCCACAGGTAATATCGGTTTGGGTCTGGTCCAGGGATTTGGTTTGAAAAAAGGAGCGTTGGCTTCGTCGGTCGCCCATGATTCCCATAACATTGTCTGTGTGGGCGTGAACGACCGGGATATCCATCTGGCCGTGTCCACGGTGGTGGAGATGAACGGCGGATTGTGCGTAGTGGCTGATGGGCGGGTGCGGCAACAGTTACGTTTGCCTGTGGCCGGGTTGATGTCCGACTTACCTGTCGCGGAAGTTGCCGCCGGGATCAGGCGGTTAGGCGTGGCCGCCGGAGAAACCGGATGCACCCAGGACGAACCTTTCATGATTCTATCCTTCCTGGCTTTACCGGTGATCCCTTCCCTCAAACTGACTGATCGCGGTCTGGTGGATGTGGACAAATTTGACTTCGTCTCCCTGTTTGTTTAAGCTGTCCCTGGTTATTTAACTCTTGATTTCAGCATGTTGAAAAAGGCATAACCACCAGGTTTGAGATAACTCAATATATTCAACCACAAAAAACCTCCACGTCCTCTTTTTCCATCTCTCTTCTCGTCCCCTGTATGACTAATAATCGATTCCTTTTGTTGGCGGATATGTTAGGTTTAGCATTCTAATTTTATTATATGTTTTTTGATTGAGTTGATAAACTTGGCGGCTCCCGTTCATCACTCCGAGCCTGGCGATAAATCTTAATATATCTCACATTCACTCGGAATGACAAAGTGGTCATCATTGGTCTTTTGGTTGTGGCCAAAGGCCGCGCCGGATGTTGCTTTTATAATATATTAAGTGACGTAAGATTTCAGATCACATCCTTTATTTCCTTCCGAAAATCTAACCAAATAAACAGAATTGAAATGGTGCTATGAAAATTCTTCAACTCAAAAAAGGTGTAGACCGGCGCTTGAATTCCGGTCATTTGTGGGTTTATAGCAATGAAGTGGCCGGACGGGTCCGGGATTTCGACCCGGGCGAAATAGTGGACGTGGTCGATCAGGAAGAGCGGTTTATCGGCCGGGCTTACGTCAATCCTGCTTCACTGATCATGGGCCGAATTTTGACCCGGTGGCAGGAGGAGATTGACGGCGGCTTTATCCGGGCCAGATTAACGGCGGCGCGTGACCACCGGAAAAGGTGGCCACCTACGTCTAATGAAGCTTACCGGCTGGTATTCGGCGAATCAGACGGCCTCCCCGGATTGATCGTGGATGTTTACGGGTCATTTCTGGTCGTTCAATCCCTGACGGCCGGGATGGATCAGATGCTGGACAGGGTGATTGAAGAATTGACCGGACTCTTTTCGCCGCAGGGCATCATTGTTAGAAATGATGTGCCCATCCGGGAACTGGAAGGGCTACCGCTGGAGAAGAAACTGGGTTACGGGATCATGCCGCCGACTGACTTAGCCGTAACCATTGGACCGGTGAAGATAAAGGTGGACATCTGGGATGGACAAAAGACGGGATTCTTTTTGGATCAGAATGCTAACCGGCTAAGACTGAAGGGCCTGGTCAAAGGCAAACGAGTCCTGGACACCTTTTGCTACACCGGCGGCTGGGCCTTGACTGCGGCTGCTTGCGGAGCGATCGAAGTGGTTGGAGTGGATTCTTCCCCAAGAGCTTTGGCTTTGGCCGAAGAAAGCGCCGGTTTGAATAACCTCGGCGGACGCTGCCAATTTATCAGGGCTCAAACCTTGCATTTTCTCAAGGCCACAGAACCCAAATTTGACGTGATCATTCTTGACCCGCCCAGTTTTGCCAAGTCAAAAAGTAAGATCAAAGAAGCCGAGCGGGGTTATCTGGACTTGAACAAGAAGGCACTCAAGCTGCTCCCGAAGGGCGGGTTGCTGTTCACCTTTTCTTGTTCGTACCAAATCACCAGGGAACATTTTCAGGGTATCCTGGCCAAAGCCGCGGCCCTGGCCGGGCGTCCGGTCAAGCTCATCGAGCAACTCGGCCAGGCCGGCGATCATCCCGTTCTATTATCTATGCCGGAGACCGAATACTTGAAAGGATTGGTCCTCCAGATCGATGCATAGTATTTTCTTGATATTAATCCCAAAATATTAAATCCCAGGGGATACACTTTTTTGTTGACAATCGTCACGATTTTGTTATTATCCCGTTCGTGAGCGGGAATAACTCAGTGGTAGAGTGCAACCTTGCCAAGGTTGAAGTCGCGGGTTCAAATCCCGTTTCCCGCTCCATTTTTATTTTTGGCGGCATAGCCAAGTGGCTAAGGCAGCGGTCTGCAAAACCGTTATCCACCGGTTCGAATCCGGTTGCCGCCTCCATCTTCGTGCAAATATCAGGAGTTGACCAGACCGGTTGACTCCTTTTTTTATGCCGCTGAACTCGACCAAACTTGCCGAAATGGCAGTACCCAACCGCTATCGATTAGTTTCGGGCATGACCAACCGCCATGGTCGGAAGATGAAGTTTGACAAAATTTTTTGGCCCTCATCGACATAATCATTCCTCAGTTTAGCCTTGCGTTTTACAGCCTATCAGGGCATAATTACCTTGGAGGTGGGATATGGAATACTTCGACACACTGTCTGTATATGACCGTTTGTCCAGGGCCGGCTTACCTGACGCCGCAAGTAGGGAATTATCTGATATTTTCAAAGACAACTACCGGCAACAGCTTGAATTCTTGGCGACTAAGAGAGATATTGCCGATGTCAAGAGAGATATTGCCGATGTCCGGAAAGATATTGTAAATGTCAAGAGAGATATTGCCGACATCAGGAAAGACGTTGCCGAACTGAAAACAACTACAGAAACCAATATCCTGAAATCAAAAAATGACACCATCAAGTGGGTTGCCGGTCTAATGATGGCCCAGGCCGCTATAATTATGGCTGGTATCGGGGTGATGATCAAGTTCTTGAAGTAGACTTAAGTTGACCGCCTCAGATTGGTCTGTCGGAGACCATCACTCCACCCAGGTGATTTTTCTCCAACAAGCCGGTTTAACATGTTAAGTGCTTAAAGCCATGTTTCCGGATGTCCAGAATACCCTGGATCTGGAAGACGAAAAAGGACTTGGGCCGGCCTGGCTCGGTCCTTCATTCATTTTGGGGCCTCAGGATAAAGGGTGCGGTTGACTTTGACCACGATTGCCGTGACCAGATAAACAAATACCCTTTGCGGGAATTGGAAAAACGAGGTATGATCCGAAAGAGCCGGGGCTAATCACCCAGTCCGGCACTGATTGATCATATCGAAGAAAAATATATCCCTGGTCGGTTGGCCATAAACCCGGCTGGATCCCCGATAGCCGAGACGTTTAATCCTTGGAATGGTGTATAATCTATGAATGATAATTTGCCGGAGATCACCGTGATCGGAGGCGGACTGGCCGGGTGTGAAGCGGCCTGGCAGGCAGCCGAGGCCGATACCAGGGT
>JADFXY010000290.1:0-6139 GCA_015233355.1 Deltaproteobacteria bacterium
CCAAACTCCCTCTCGTCGTCGCACCTGTCAGCATTCCCCTCCCTCCACCCCCCCTCCCCCCGGTCGGGGGTTGCAACTCTGCCTTAGTCGCTTCACCGGTCTGATCTCCCCCTCTTCCAACACCCCAATTCCCTGTAAGGGATTGAAACTTTAATTCCGGCACAGAAGCGATCCCAGAATAGCTTCTTCCAACACCCCAATTCCCTGTAAGGGATTGAAACAATCCGGCAAAAACCACCCTATAGGTTAAATCTGATCACTTCCAACACCCCAATTCCCTGTAAGGGATTGAAACTTTATCCCGTCGCACAACATCCAAAGATAGGGTCATTCTTCCAACACCCCAATTCCCTGTAAGGGATTGAAACACGCCCTGGATAGAATTACCCCCAGCCGATTTCAGGACCTTCCAACACCCCAATTCCCTGTAAGGGATTGAAACAAATCATACAAGGAGGCTGTCATTTGGGAAGCAGCTACCACTTCCAACACCCCAATTCCCTGTAAGGGATTGAAACTAGATACTGCCGCTTTCCCGACGGTCATCCCGAACAACTTCCAACACCCCAATTCCCTGTAAGGGATTGAAACAATTCACATTCGCAAATTGACAGCGCATTAACCACACTCTTCCAACACCCCAATTCCCTGTAAGGGATTGAAACGAAATGTAAATAAAAGGAAGTCTTATGCCAGATATTCTTCCAACACCCCAATTCCCTGTAAGGGATTGAAACGCATCACCTGACCAGACATAGCCGACTATTTTAGGTCTTCCAACACCCCAATTCCCTGTAAGGGATTGAAACACAGGAGGCGATTGATCTGTTCGACCAGGCGGCTGACACTTCCAACACCCCAATTCCCTGTAAGGGATTGAAACATTATATTGCTCCATTTTGACCTTAACAGAAATCGACTTCCAACACCCCAATTCCCTGTAAGGGATTGAAACACATTACCAATATCTATAGTAATCCCTGAGCGATACTTCCAACACCCCAATTCCCTGTAAGGGATTGAAACTACAATCAGCCTGGTCTCACCCGACCCGTCAGAGAGACTTCCAACACCCCAATTCCCTGTAAGGGATTGAAATACCGCCAATATAATCCAAAACGGCCAGGAAAGCCCTGCCGAGGGCCATGGTAATTGACTATCTTGGAGGTGTTCTGGGCCAGCTTATTTTGCCACCCCCAGGGCCAGGTATTTGACCAGAGGCAAGGTAAAATAGACTGGCCACCTCCAAAAGAATCTGATTACAAAATCATTCTTAATAAGCATGTACTTCCGGTGTTTGGCCATAAGCCGGTTAATGAAATCAACAAGATGATGGTGAAGAATTTTCTCATGGGAAAAGTAAAGGCTGGATTTGCCGCAAGCACAATAGGCCATATGAAAAATGTCGTCTCAGGCGTGCTCCATTTGGCTGAGGATGATGAAGTCATCATATTAAACCCGGCGCAACGACTTGGGAAGATCATCAAAGAGAAAAGGACTAACGAGATTCTTGATCCTCTCACGAGGGAAGAACTCACTCTCTTGTTGTCTACCGTTCAAGAATATTTTCCCGATCACTTTCCGTTGGTTCTATTACTTGCTAGAACAGGCATGCGCCTATGTGAAGCAAGGACGCTGAAATGGGGAGACATCGATTTTCACAGCCGGTTCATAAACATCCAACGATGTATCTCAAGGGGAAAGATAGATACCCCGAAGAGCGGGAAGCCCCGGAAAGTGGACATGTCGCATCAACTGGCCGAGGTTTTGAGCGCCCTGAAGGTCCAACGAAAAAAAATGACTTTAAGAATGGGCTGGAAGGAAATGCCGGAATGGGTATTCACGAATGAAACTGGAGGCATTGTCGATAAAGATAATTGGCGGAAACGCATTTTTTACCGCGCCCTCGACAAGGCTGGCTTGAGAAGAATTCGGGTTCATGATTTACGTCACACTTACGCGAGCCTCCTGATTCAGGCTGGTGAATCCCTGGTGTATGTAAAAGACCAGTTAGGTCACCACAGCATCAAGATGACCGTTGATGTGTATGGACACCTGACGCCGGGAGGAAACAGGCAGGCGGTTGACCGTTTGGCTGACCCTAAGTTGAATATAGAGGCTTCCGAACGATCTGGGTCGAGCAATGAGTCTGGAGCGACCGCAACAATCCGCAACCTATCCGCAACCACAAAATAAAAAGGGGTTAACCTTTTGGGCTAACCCCTTGAGCTTTCTGGCGGGGACGGCGAGACTCGAACCCGCGACCTCCGGCGTGACAGGCCGGCGTTCTAACCAACTGAACTACGCCCCCGCATGGGCTTGTGGCATATTTAATTGGTATTCGTGGTGGTAGGCGGAACAGGGATTGAACCTGTGACCCTCGGCTTGTAAGGCCGATGCTCTCCCGCTGAGCTACCCGCCCTCGAATTCAAAGACCCTATCATCAACCGGTCTGGGTGTCAACAAAAATGTGCGCATTAGTCACAAAAAAGTGTCAGGGCCAGCACCCCGAGGCAATAGAGCGACAGGTCCCTTTGGTCGGAATGGACCTTACCGCCCCATCATCTATGTTTCAAAAACTTGAACATCAGCACGGTAATATCGTCAAACTGGTCCAATCCCTTTTGGAACCGGCCCAGTTCCGCAAAAATGTGATTGCAGATGTCCTGGGTAGACCTATCCGGATGGGCTTCAATGGCCGCGGCCAGCCGGGCTTCCCCGAACATCTCATCCTGGCCGTTAACCGGTTCGGTCACGCCGTCGGTGAACACAAGCAGAGATTCTTGCTCCTCCAATTGCAGGAGACCATCGCAGTAGGTTATCTCTTCCATGACCCCAATGGCCGGACTGACGTGGAACTTCACCCGGTCGGCCAGGGCGAAGGTTTTCCCCTGGTTGATGATCAGCGGCGGGGGATGTCCGGCGTTGCAGAAGGTGACCAGGCCGGTTTTCATGTTGCAGATAAAATAGAAGACGGTCACGAAATGGGCCGAAGGGTTATCTATCGACAGAAAATCATTGGTCTTGGAGATGGCCTCGGCGGCGCTCAGATTATTGACCATCGCACTCCGGAGCAAGGTCCGGGTCCGCATCATGAATAATCCCGCCGGCACACCTTTTCCCGAGACGTCGGCCACCACCACCCCGATGTGATTTTCATCTATCAGAAAAAAATCGTAATAATCCCCGCCAACCTCCTTAGCCGGCTCCGTTCGGGCGAAAATTTCCACGTTGCCGGCTTCGGGGATGGGTGGAAAAATCGTCGGCAAGGCATCTTGCTGAATGCGGCGGGCCAGACGTAATTCACTTTGAATTCGTTCCTTTTCAACCGTAGTCCGGGCCAAGTCTTGGGTATACCGGCCCAGGTCGACCGCCATCTGATCAAACGCCTCGGCCAGGTCGCCCACTTCATCTCTGGATAATGTCCCGATCCGATGATCAAAGCCGCCGGTGCTGATGATTCGGGTGCCTTGGATCAGCCGCCGCAACGGCCGGGTGAACACATAGGAGAAAACCAGCACCAGTAACGCCGTAAATAACGTCGTCGCGCCCACCACTTGCAACACCTGGATATTGGCTTCGTGATCGGCCCGGTCAAACTCTTCGGAGGGCCGGTATAGTTCCAGGACGTAGATGACCTCGCCGCGGGCGTTCAAAATGGGCGTGAGATAACTGAACCACTGACCCTGCTCATCGGTGTACCGGCCTTGTTGACAGGTCTTTTCTTTGACTACGGCGAAGAAAATGGCTCGTTCTTTGGGGACGATGACCGGTTCAAAGATCGGCCCGCGCCAGATATTGACGCCGAAATAGAATTTGCCGTCGTGGATCTTGTGTAACACCCATTTGGGTGTTCGAGAAACGTTCTTAGTGTCCACCAGTCGGGTGATGGTCTGGTACACCTTTTCGTAAACCGGTTTTCCCCGGTCTTCGGGGGCCGCAATCCCTTCCAGGTCGGCCGGGGACAGCGTATTGACCACGGCCCGGGCCAGGTTGGCCGACCGGCGAAGGAATTCCGTTTCCAGATCCGCCATCATGATGTCCTTGACCCAGTCCCCCACACACCATCCGCTGAACACCAGCACGGGGAGAAACAAGACCAGCAGCTTAGCGAAAAACGGGACTCGCAAGTTTACCCAAAACCGGGCCAGTTTCCCCGCATACACCCCGATGATCAGAAGAGTTAAGGCCCCGGTCATCAGAATAAGCAGTTTGCTCCAGGGGGTGGCCCGGTAAGTATCGCAAACGGTAAAGTTATCCCCATGGATGACTAAGCTCTTATTGACCAGGTCAAAAGAGTACCTTTTCCCGGCCGGTTCAGGGGCAAAGATATCCTCCACCAAAATGTCGGGGTAGGGGTAACCGGCGGCCAGAGGGGAGATGGTCTGGACCACCTGCCCGGCCGCGTCAAACTGAGTCCAGGTCCGGTTGCCGGTGCTGGCCACGGTCAGTAAGGCCGGCCTGGTCTGGTCAAGGCTGACAAAGAAGACGTTGACCGGGGCCAGAAGTTCGCCCGGGGCAAACCCAACAGTTCCTATCTCACTGACTCGGCGGCCGTCCGGTGCGTATTCAATCACCCGGCCCGTGGCGCTGGAGGAAACAAATATCCGTCCTTCCTGGCCAATGGTGATATCTCCCCACTGAGATAGGGTGTCGTTCAAGTCGCCGTAGGACCGGACTTCCGGGGGAACCACGTCGCCGCGCATGACCACCCGGCCTTGGGGCGGGACACGCCAGATATTATGCAATCCATTAATATTATTTACAAAGAAATGATATCCGGCCTGATCGCAGGCATAGTTGACCTCCGGGTAGTCCAGGGGAGTCTTAAAATAAATGGTAAAAATATCCAGGGGTGGTTGACTCGGGTCGAGGTACCGGCGATATCGGTAGCCCACAAACTCCCGGGATCCTTTCTTGTAAACGTAACTATGGACTATTATCCCCTCGGGGCCGGGATGGATTTTGCGCACCATATAATAATATTCTGCATCGTCCTCTTCAATCCGATAAATTCCGGTGGCCGACATGGGATGACCCGATTGGAAGCCTCGCAGTTCAAGCAGGGTGTTGTTTTCTTTTTCAACTAAATACAAAATGTCGCCTACCATGGCATAAGCAATGGGATTTTCAAATTTCCGAATGGCATGAAATTGCGTCACCGCATAGCCGGCCACCCCCATGGCCATTAGAATCACGAAGGTTTGAAATATACGCCGAGCGGTGGGACGAGGGGAGGGAGCGACCGGGCTGGTCACATTGTCTGAATTGATTTGAGGCTCCATTTGAATCAACATACTTTCCCGGTGACGAGGCGTTAGGGGGCGTAACGTTTCGGGCTGACTTTCCATCATCGGGTAGTATGCCGGAAAAAACGTATCTTGGCAATAGACCTGTTTGGGGAGAGTGAAGAAAATTTTGATCCGGGATCTGAAGTTAACTTGAATAAAACTTAAGGCAGAAGTCGAATCAAGAGAAAACATGATTTATTACAAAGTCCTGCTTCCGACCGGCAAGAGAATACTTATCAACCGTGCGGAACTCCGGCGGGATGACCGTCCGGCCTCTCGGCATTGAACCGGAATGTCGGTATTTTCAACATTTCGGTTTTCTTCGCCTCAAATCTACCGTCCGGTCATCCCTCTCTCCTACCTGTTATTGCCGATCTATTGGCCACTGAGCGGCGTCCAGCCGCTGTAAGGGCCGAATTGTGCGTTGCTCGATAAATTATTGGAGCTGCCGAGGCTCCAGACGCTTGCATATCCTCCCGTCCCCGCCCAGACCAGGGTTCTTTGCGATCCATCGGATGGGTTATAGCTGAAACTCACCGGCGTCCAACCGCTGTAAGGGCCGTATTGTATGTAGGTCGATAAATTATTGGAGCTGTCGAGGGTCCAGATACCTCCACTTCCGCCCGGTCCCGCCCAGAGAAGGGTTTTCGTTGCTTCAGATGGGTTATAGGAGAGGCTCACCGGCGTCCAACCGCTGTAAGGGCCGTATTGTTTGTAGGTCGATAAATTATTGGAGCTGTCGAGGCTCCAGATGCCTGCACTCCCGCCCGTTCCCGACCAAAGCAGGGTTCTCTTCGTTCCATCGGATGGGTTATAGCTAAGGCTCACCGGCGTCCAGCCGCTGTAAG
>JADFXY010000291.1:0-6050 GCA_015233355.1 Deltaproteobacteria bacterium
ATCAAAAAGGAAGTCAAAAAAGATCGAGAGGCAGGAAGAAAAAAGGCAAGGTGGGGTACTTTTGACCGGCCGGGGTGGTGTATTTTTTCACCGGCCAAAATGGCTTACTTTTTCACCGGCGATAATATTGGGAGTCACGCAAGTGTAATTAAGATAATTAGGTTCGGCATAGGTTACGTTTGGGGATTTATTGAAAGAAGCGCAGCTTGCCGCCTCTGTGCCCGGCGTCACTTTGACCAGGTAGGTATTGACCAGGTTGCTATAGTCTGCGGACGCGGTGCGGGCCGTCCGGCCGGTTACGGTGAAAACAGGTCTAAAGTCTGCCTGAAGCGACTGTACGGCAGCCGTTGGTTTTAACTTCACGATGATTTCGCCCGAAACGTACTTTTCAGCTTCTGCGGCAAAGCTTACCCCTAAACCTATATGGAACAAGGCCAGGATAAACAGTAAGCCCGTTAGACCTACCAGCCGAATGCACCGGCTGTTAATAATGAACTCATTTTTCAGGAACTGAACGGCGTGGGAGGGCCAAAGAAGGGATGGACGGAATGTTCTTGAGGAAGATGTATGCGTGTTATTACGGCTACTTTTTTGCGGGTGGTCTTGAACATATTTATTGTAAACGCGTAACCTTGGACTCCGGTGAAAATGGTCACGCGGGGGGGGGGGGAGTTTTCTGATCTGATTTTATGTGGTATATTGAAGCCGCTGGGCATATTTGTCACCTTCTCAAAAATCAGAGCAAAGAAACTTAATCTAATGGAATAAGATGGGGTGGCCATAATTCTGCTGCAGCATGAGGGTAAGACAGTCATTTCCATATATGATAAGATGAGTTATCTGTACCTTTTACCTAACAAGCGGTTATCCAAGAAGAAACCCACACCATCCACCGTAGCCAGGAAATACCAAACATTTTCATTGTTCGTTGAGTCTACTTAAGCGGGCAAGAGGGCTAATCAAAAGGAGTTATTAAGCTGTATTTAGGTCTATTTATGGCGATTGACCAAAACACCGTGACCGTCTTGGGTCGGGCCTTGAAGTTTTTTCCATGAGAGAGACCAGTTCATGCCCCAAGTTATCTGAATTTACCTCTACTTTATAAGTAATCAAAAGTCAATTTTTAAAAAAAAATTCCCTGGGGGGCAAAGTAATGTGCGACCAGAGATAGCGACGGCAACGAAAGATTAAGGTTTGTTCTGGACCTAAAAAGTAATAAACCTCGGTCGTGTCCATTTTCCTATCCTCCGGACGTTGGGCGGAGCCTCAATCAGCTTACCTCCGGCCCATTCTTCCGACTTTCCATTCCATCAAGACCAGGGCGGAGAAGGGCAGGGCGACCATGAGGGATTTCAGAAGCCAAACGGGGGGGTCAGGTGAAATATCTCGGTCAGGGCGATGAGGGCCGCGAAATGGGTGAAAATGAGAATCATTCCAATCAGGCTGCCCCATATTTTACCCGTTAAGGAGAACCGGGGTGAGGACCACCACAGGGTCAGCCAAAAGAAGGTGTGAAATTCGACCATCCGGGAGACGCAGGAATAGGGGTCATAGGTCAGGCCCGCGGTCCCGTTGATTCCCGGCATAAGTATCGGGACAACGGTGTTCAGTGTGTCCCATCGGCTTAGCCAGGCCACTCCTAAGGCAGCTGCTCCGGTAATACTGCTGCCGTGTAGAAGGGTCGGGACGCCCACCAAAGCCACCGGATTTGAGTGCCCAGGTCGTCCCTTCGTCTAGATGATGCAGGACATGCCTGTCGAACCAGACAGTCTGGTCAATAAAATAAAACCCGGCTGACAACAGACAAAATAGGACGGCTTGTTTGATGAATTCAGTATCAACAGGTCTGTGATTCTTCTGAGGTCGAATCACCCCACGCCACAATTTCAAGGAATCCATTGGGCGGGCCTCGGATAGTGAAGCATCCATCTGAAGCTCGGTTAATGGTGCATCCGGCTGAAGAAGGGCGGTTAGTTCTTAGATTTCTTCAGGGCCTGAATGAATTCATCTAGATTCTTTGAGACAAAAGCCTGTTTAAGCAGTGACTTCAAAACCGCAGTATCAGATAACTGATCTATGGATTCAGTAATCTCATTGGGAACCTGACCAAATCTAATCTCTATACCATCAATTATAGCTTCCCTGGCCTTTCCTACGGCACCCTTCTGAATACCTTGCTCGATACCCTGTAGAATACCCTTCTGAATACCCTCTTCAATGAATTGTTCGGCAACGGTAGGCATAATATCTTCTCCCTTCCCCGAAGTAGCTTGGTCCAAAAAGACCTTCATTTCTTCTTTCGTCAATTTATCCGTGAAAATTAAATACTGAGCAACAGCTTTAAGAATCTCAAGCTGATTTGGACCTGCTGATAGTTGGTGATAAAGGGTAGCTACGTCCGCTAACTTGGCAACCAATTCAGGATCACCGATATGCTTTTGGAGGAGCAGGGTCATCCTGGTTTTGACATCTCCTTTTATCTTTTCATCAGCCAAAGCAGATAAATCTACCAGGATATATTTGAAGTTGGGAATATGCTCTTTTAATTCAGCAGTAGCGTCAAATAACGAGCTAAACTTGGTTGATCCCTCCCAGGTAGTGGTCCCATGATAAAACACCAGAGGGATGATAACAGGAAGATATTCTGAAGCTTGTTTTTCAGATACGATTCGTGTCCACATATGCGTCATGTATCGTAACAATTGGAGCGACACCCGGTTATCTTGATGGCTCTTGTGCTCCAGTAAAATGCATACATAAGCTTCTTGGGACCGCTTCATGTTCACTCGGTAAACAAGATCAGAAAAATGTTCCTTTAGCTGGTCGTCCACAAACGAGTCTGTGGTGGCCTCTAAAGTGGTTAAATCTATCTGCCCGAGTATGTACCCAGGTAAATAATTAGAAAAGAAGTCTTTGGCTAAGTCCTTGCCCGAGAACATCTTTTTGAAAAACTTATCGTGATGGCTTGTTGTCAAGGTAAACCTCGGAACTAACTTTCCCTATCGGTGTACGGTAGTTGAGAAAATCTGAGTATCCATATTTTTGCTTATTCATTTTATACGTTGCAGATTGGTTAGTCAACCAGAAAGGGATGACTACTGCAGCCTCCCTTGATTTAAGAGTAAGACCGCAGTAGCCTGAAATAAATCAGTCGTCCAGATAAACATCGGGAAAATCGTCATCATCCCAGAATTCGTTTACACAACTCAAGATATCCTGATCTTCCGGCGCGAATACCTCCTTTTCAAACAGCAACCGGTCCCGTTCCTCCTCCGCCATTTCCTCTGAGATGGCCAGAAAAACGGCAAATTCAAAGGGGCTGACATCATCTAAGAAATCCATAGGGTTCCTCCTTTAGGATAGTTCTATCCCTTGAGCATGTTGTGACAAAAGGCCAAGATAAAGGAAATCCAGATAATCCACCACAGTAATTTCCGCATGGGACCGCCTCCTTATTCACCAGGATTAAGCGAGAATAGCCACCCACCGGATACAGGCAGACAGCTATTCCCTTATTTATCTGAACTAACCAGGCTACTTCTTGATCATCTTGAGGATCAGGCCACCCACCCGTTCTAGTCGTATAGACTCTTCCACCCCCAAGGACCGGTCTTGGGCTGCTCGGGTATAGGCATTGATCACATGAAACATGGTAAAACCCGCTTCAAGACTCCAAGATTCTTCAACCACCTGTCCCTCATCCTTGGTCAACTGAAACTGTTTGTTGCAGCTGGCAATAGTGGACAGTGGGTTGGTAACTTCAGAAGTTAATGAAATCCTAAACTTCTCCTGGGAGTGCTCCGATTCCTGGACCACCCGGCGCAGGGTTGTAGAGAAGGAATCTATGGCTTTAAAGGAGATGTGTTTGAATTTAGATTCCACAGCCGTGGCGGCGATTAAACCGTTGGAACAGACCAAACGATAGAAGTACGCCTCTATGGAAAACGCCAATATGCCCACCTCGGAATTTGCGAAACTTATGCCGGGAACGATGTTATCTCCGCTCAGCCCAAAGGTCTTGGTGTAGTCCGGAACTTTCACTACGAGCATGTTCTCGTCTAGATTATAGTGGACCTCGTCGTTATCCTTAAATCCGCTATTTTGCATGTTTTCAACGACATCTACATTATCCATTACTTTGTAACGGTCAGTAAACACGGCTCTCAGTTTAGCTCCATCGAACCGGCAAAACAGGGAGTCACGATTCAAGGCTTCCTGTTTGATCCAGTAATTGAGGTTTTGGGCTTGAAGATCCTTGGAGCATCGGGCAAGGTAGCTGTAGGGCACGTGTAGCTTGTTTGCGAACAGTCTTTGGGCTGAGGGTAGGACCTCTACTTCAGCGCCCATAATGTACATTTGCTCCAGACTTTCAAACTCCATGCCTTGAACGGGCAATGTCTCATCATAATGGCCCTTTGAAATCTGCCGGACCTCTTCAATTAGAATTCCGAATTGGTCTATTCTTCTCATGATGTTGCTCCTTTCAGTGGATAAGCTGAAAACACCCTGGATCTGACTAATCCCGAGGTGTCCATAAAATGAAAAACCGCCCAGAAGGCGGATTCGGTTAACCGAGACAAGTTTTTCTGAACTGGCAATCAGCACATGCCCAGCCAGTCTGCCTGTAGAAAATCCTATGCTCAATAGCGGCCAGCACCTGGTTCAAAAGTTCGATGAGCCTGTTGTGATCTCGTTCCGACCGGGTGACAAAGTAATGCTCAAAGGCAGGCTCCTTAGTCTTGAGCAAAACGTCGTACCGGATCAGGCAGGAATTTTCTGAGGTGGCATGGTTCATTTGAGACATGGCGTAGGAGTACACGGTCGATTGCAGGTCGGTTTCTATACGTAGGGCGTTATATCTTTGAGCAGCCGTCTTTAATTCAACGATCATGTAAGTGCCGTCCGTGTCGGCTTCAATAAGGTCCAGCCTCCCCACTAGCCTGACGGGGAGTTCTTTGTACATGCCGGTCAGATCAGGAATCGGTACAGAGAAGGATTTTTCAACTTCGATTATTTGTTGGGGGATAACTTCGGCATGGAAAAGCTTTAACAACTCCGTGCCCTGGGACTGAAGATGGTTAGCGGTTTCTCCCTTTTTGAAGGAAATTGGGACTTCGTTATCCTTAAAACCATGGTCCAATGATTGCCGGAAGAAATCGATCAGGTGGCCTATGGGTATGGTATCGTCGGTATCTTTGCGGTAGAGGTAGTATTGCTCAACCGCCCGGTGAATAGCCTGGCCAAAGATAAGAGCTACCGGCTTCTGCTCCCAGGCGGTGCCGTACACATAAGAGTGAGCGTACTTCATTGGACAGAGTAGGTAGGTGCTGAGCTGACTGTAGGATATATGTACCTGCTCCTCGGGATTGACTCTGGAGTTGATGTTCCGGACCTGTGCTTTCATTTGGGCCTCCTAAAATGAAAAAAGGAGAAGCAGATTGGCTCTGCTCCCCCCTAATGGGTTTAGTTTCATGAATTTTCAGACTAATTATTGAACCCGTTAAGGTTTTTGATAAATGATGATGCCTCGCTCATTTTTAAATGGGCCACCTTAACGCCGAAGATCTCCACGCTCTGGGCGTCAAGCCCCTTGGAATCCATCCCCAAGTTCTTTCCCAAGGTCAGAATATAGGCTAGCTGTTTGTTCGTAATTCTGGCGTCACCATTACCGTTGCCGCCGTTGCCTTTATTATTACCGGCACCTTTGCCGTTGCCGGATTGGCTTTGGGATGACTTCCCACCGTTGCCTCCGGGATGTGGAAGTTCGTTCTGGGCTTCTGGCGGGGCCTTATGCCCACCATTATTCCCGTTGCCATTATCAGGCTGCCTACTTGAATTGTTCGTCGGGGCTTCGTTTGGGGTAGGCAGGGTAGCTTGATTCCCTTGTGCCTCTGGCAAATGAGAAATCTCCTCGGCCCCCGTATATTCGACGCCGTATCCTGCAAACCTCAGGGCTCGGGCAATACTTCTTGTCTCGGCCAGTTCCAGTATTGCGGCAGCTAACTTCTGATCCCGGTCTACCGAAGCCATTCCGAACCCGGTGAAGCTAC
>JADFXY010000292.1:0-6035 GCA_015233355.1 Deltaproteobacteria bacterium
GCAAATCACGGCCTTGCTCCAGACTCCGATTGATCATGAACTTTGACGTGCCGTAATAATTACCGTGCACCCGAGCCCATTCGACAAAGGCTCCGCTCTCGACCATTGATTTGAATTCTGCTTCACTGACAAAAAAATAATCCCGCCCCGGCACCTCTCGCTCCCTCGGGGCGCGGGTCGTGTGGGACACGGAAAAATCAACATTTTCCAATTGCCCCAGAAGACGCCGAATGATGGTCGTCTTACCGGTACCTGAAGGAGCGGTAATCACGTAAAGTTGTCCGGCCACGCTCATCCTTCCTTATCTTTTACCTTTTCCTTAGAAAGGACATCGGCCCCAAACCGCTGGGCGATGGTTTCAGATTGAATCGCCGATAAGATAACATGATTACTGTCGGTAATGATTACCGACCGGGTTCTCCGGCCCATGGTCGCGTCAACCAACCGCTTGGCGTCTTTGGCCTCCTCCTTGAGCCGCTTCATGGGCGCAGATCCTGGATTGACAATGGTCACGATCCGGTCGAGGACCACAAAATTGCCGAAACCGACATTAATGAGTTTGCTTTCCATAGCCCACCGGTAAAGTTACAATAATCAGAGGCCGAGGTTCGACGTTTCAAGTTTAGATTCAGTGCAACGACATTGCCTGCAGCCTACTCAATATTTTGAACTTGCTCCCTGATCCGTTCCAGCTCTCCCTTAATCTCGACCACGACGTGGGAGGCCGCGGCGTTGCCGACTTTCGATCCAATCGTGTTGGCTTCGCGGCCCATTTCCTGAATCAAGAAGTCAAGCCGGCGGCCGACCGGTTCCGGCAATTCCAGAAAATGGCGAAATTGACGGATGTGGCTCTTTGACCTGACCAGTTCCTCGGTGATGTCGCTTCGTTCTGCAAAGTAAGCCGCTTCTTGAAACAGCCGTTGCTGGTCTATTTCCGTTTGCCCCAAAAGCACCTTCATCCGCTCCCCCAGCCTGGTTTGATGCAACATAAGCACATCATCGGCTGTCTTCTCCAGTTCCCCCAGCAGGCTCAGGATGCGGTCGAGCCGGGAAATGAGGTCATCGGCCAGGTTCCGCCCTTCGGCTTGCCGCATGGAATCCAGGTTATCAAATGCTTCATTCAGGCAGTCTTGAATCGCCGGCCAGGCGGCATCCAGGTCTTCATCATTCCGCTTCGGGACAACAATATCATTCACCCGGAGCAAATGGGCCAGCTCCACCTTGTCATCGAGTCCCAGGGCCGCGTTGAGTGAACTGAGGGCCGCGTACAATTGCCGGGCTAAGGGCAGATTGACCTCAAAACCGTCGACTCGGTCCGGTAGGGAGTCGGTGGAGATGGTCAAATCTACTCGACCCCGGTCTATCCGGGCCGCGGCCACGGCCTTGATCCGGTCCTCCAGGGAATAGTATTTCCGTGGCAAATGTAAGCTGACATCGCGGTGACGGTTATTAACCGTCTTTATCTCAATCGTGGTGTTGGAATCGCCCTGGCTTATCTTGGCTGACCCAAAAGCCGTCATACTCCGAATCATGAACCATCCTTACCTGCCGTTGTCCGGCTTTCCGCTTCTTTAAGTTGATAGATATAGTTGCGCCTGATGCGATGAAATGCGGTCAGCAGTTCTTCCGAGGCGTAATCCGGATATGTCCAGGGCAACGATTGGTATCTCCCTTGGGTGTACAGCAAAGTTAGATCCGCGTAGATGCCTTTGGTCAAGGGAATCCGGTGGGTAAAATTCTTGCCCGTGGCCAGAACAAGCCGCTCCCGGGAGATGACTCCGGGGTCGATGTTGACCCGCCGTCGGGTCTCCGCCGCCGTAGCCTGCTCGTATTCATTGGTGACCAGCTTAACCCCGGGGAGTTCCTCGAATTGAATCAGGCCTCGAAACGAAACCACTCGCCGAAACAAAGGCCGACCCATCTCCCGGTAATAGTAATCCGTCTGCTCAAACGGAATCACCCGGCTGACCAGGTCTGCTTCGCCATAAACCCCGGCCAAGAATTTGATCGTCTCAGTGAGCCGCCCCCGGTCAAGGCCGAAGATGCTCACGATCAATTTCACCGGGTCAAAAGGACGGGGGGTACTCATTTGCCGGCATTCCCAACTGTTGAAAAAAAATCATCTGTTTTTTTTGGCGCCCGGTCCGCCATCAATCTCTCTTCAGGTAGAGCTTTCGCTTGCGCGGCTCAAATTTCTCGACAGCATATCGAAGCATGGTCCGGGGCATTGTTTTATAATACTGAATTAAAAATACTTCTTCCTCGATCAAGTCAACTTTCCCCACTTCCCGGAGCATCCACCCCACCGCCTTATGAATCAAGTCGTGTTCGTCGGAGAGCAATTCTGCGGCGATCTTTAGGGCGTCTTCGAACCGGCCATTTTTGATCATGGGAAATGTCCCCATAATAGAAATTCTTCTCTCCCAAAGATCGGATGATTTTGACATAGAATATAATATGCTTCTTTGCCCAGGGTTACGCAGGAGATAGGCTCCGACTATCTTAGGCGCCGAGAGATCAACCAAATCCCAATTGTTCACGTATTTGGTCCGGCTGAGATAGAAATCGAATATCGTCTTTTTCTCATCCGCGCCGGCTAGTTCAAATTTCCGGATCAGGATGAGCAAGGCGGTGAACCGGCATTCGTGAATCCGGTCATGAAGCAACAGATCCACCTCGTCTAGGCTCAACCGGCTATACTCTCGGGCAATCCGGCGCTGCTCCGGCACGGTCACGCCGATAAACACATCCCCTTCCCCGTATTCCCCCGGACCGGTTTTGAAAAAACCCGCGTAATGCCGAGCCTTCTCAGGGCGCCCAAGCGTCTCAAGTTCCCGTTTAACCGCTGATGCCGACATAGTACCATTGACAATAATTTGTTGTTTCAAGAATAAGATCCGTTGCCACGACCTGGGTGGAAACAGGACGGTTACGTTGCAGGGCAGCGCCCCTATCTTCTATGACTATAATGGCTGCAAGGTTGTGTCAATCAATTTCTGCGGCGTCATGGCCGGAATTCAATGTCATTAGCCTAAGATCAATATGGCGGAAGAACCAAACAAGACGATTAATCAAAAGCTGAGGAAAAAGCCTTTGTTTTTTGGTGATGACTTTGCTAAAATCCTTACAAGGATTTCTTGCCGGCATCATGAAAACAACCTCACCCGTCCGGGGGACCAAAAATGAACACCTCGACCGATATGATCAAAGTAGACTCAAAGGTGGCCGCCGCCTATAACGCCGCCTCCCCCGAAGTACAAGAAAGAATTCAAGAGTTGATTTCACTCTGGTTGGAAAATAAAGTACCAAGGACCTGGGATGACTTAGATGAAGTAGAAGATGATGAGTTGGTCAATGCTATCAGATACAGCCTACAAACGGCCAAACCGGAAGAGATGATGCCGCTCGGTGATTTCTTAGATGATGAAAAAAAAAGGCTGGGATATTAATTCTATATGTGGAAAATCATTGTGACATCGGCCTACCGTAGAAGCGTGGAGCAACTTTCACCAGAAGCGGCTGTAAAGATAAATCGCTTTTTCGAGAAATACAGAGACGGCGTGTCTAATCCCTTTGATTGGTCTAACCTCAAAAAGATAGCTGTACACCCAGGTTACGGTCGCTTACGTTTTGGAAAGTATCGAGTGGGAATCTTCTTTGACGAAGAACACCGGCAAATTATCCTCACCTATGCAGGCAAACGGGGTGATTTTTATAAACACTTTCCCCACTAATTATTTTTGCTTTTTCCGTTGGATATTCACCTACCCAGTTAAACCTTCCCAAAAACCACCTCCACCTTAAGCCCGCCATGGGGCAAGATCAAGGACCGCTCCACGGTGAGGTTTAATCTCTCCTTGAACCGCTGGTCTTTCGGCAGGACGATGGCAAACCGCCAGCCGTGAAAATGTTTTTTAATACACCGACCCAGTTCTTTGACCAGGGCCAGGGCCGTTTGCCGCTCTTCCAGCCTGTTCCCGTATGGAGGATTGGCCACGACCAATCCGGTGGGGGCGGAAATATCCGGAGCCGCGGTCTGGGTGAAATCATATTGTTTCAAGGTGAGATTGCCCAGGACTCCGGCCGCTTCGGCATTTTGCCGGGCTGTGGCCAGGGCTTCGGAATCAACATCAGAGGCATGAATGGGCCCCGGAGTCTGATCCAGAATCCGGCTTTCAGCTTGTTTCTTAAGGTATTCCCAGGTGCGCTCCTTGAAGGCCGGCCATAGGCTAAAGCCAAACGTCCGGTTCCGACCGGGGGGCATATTCCTGGCCAACATAGCCGCCTCAATGGCAAAGGTTCCCGATCCGCAGGTCAGGTCCATTAACGGCTCCCCCACCTCCCACCCGGAAGACAAGATAATTCCGGCTGCCGTTGTTTCCCGAATGGGCGCCCGGCCGGGATGGGCCCGATAGCCCCGTTTGTGGAGCCGTTCTCCCGTCATATCCAGGCTTAAGGTGCATCTTTTGCCCTCCATCCTGACGTACACCGCCTGCCCGTGATCTTCATCCGGTTCTCTCCCGGTATCCTGAGAACTCCAGCCCTGCGTTTCCAGGCTGCCCCGTACTCCGTCGACAATCGTCCGGGTGATCAGTCCCGGGTGATCTAAGTAGGCACCCTGTAAAGACAGCTTAACCACCGGCAAGGCTCCCCGGCTCAATAATGTATCCCATGGAACGGCCTGGGTCTTCCGGTAGACATCTTCAATGGCCCCGGCCCGAAATTCGGCCAGACGCATCAATACCCGACCGGCGGACCGAAGATGCAGGTTGGCCCGATAGCCGTCCTCCAGGTGTCCGGAAAAGGCCACGCCCCCACCCAGTTCAGTGATATTATCAATACCCGACCGATGTAATTCCACGGCAGTCACCGGTTCCAACCCCGGCACGGTCACGGCGAAATAACTATGCACCGGAGCATGGACATATCTTTTGATCCTTCGTTCCAAAGTCTTTGCAGATAGTACCATCAGCATCCATTCCAACTTGTTGTTATATCGGGTTAATAACTAATGAAAACATCATCTGAGAATGGTTTCGCACAATACTCTTCTCGACAGCTTCTCGATTAGGAATCAACCGTAAAGAAATAAAAAACCTCGCACCTCTGGGCTTTTTGTTCAATCACGGGATTCATCAATCCGTACCTACCGGTTTTAAAGCTCCCGGTAGGCAGTTCTCAGATCTGCCAGGGCGAAGGTTTTGTTTAATGTAGCTCTTTTCAGTGCCATTGTCAATAGCGACTCAAACGGGGTACCAAGCAGTTGCGTTATCTCTATCTCCGTGAAGACGGCCCCGTTCACGACCTGAAGTTTATTCATGCAACCACTCTTTGCCATACAGAAAAAATATTTACTCTTTGCCCTGTTTATGAGAAGATATACCCTATTATCCAGTCCGTTGGACAGACCATACTTCGAGGCTCACATGACTACCAGTCCGACAGCACATCATGATAGGTTCTTCAAAGAAGTTTTTTCCGAACAAGACGTAGCCAGAGATTTCTTGAGCAACTATTTGCCGGCTCAGATTCTCGAGTTACTCGACCTGGGGCCGGTTGCCCCATCTGGGGGCCTTATTCGAAACCGCGGCTGAATTAAAACGATATTTGCCGGATTTTGATTATCTGTTGTTCGATTTGTATGCTATGATGGATAAGGATATTAAGGGAGAAGCTAAGACACGGATGACCCTGTTACTTCAAAAACACATCAACGATGACCAACTAATCACCAGGCTGCCCGAGTTGGCCGATATTTATGCCGAGTTGCCGACAGCCTGGAACCGGGAGGAATATCTCCGGGCCGTGGCTCAATATTTGTTGAACACAGATAAACTGACCAGAAGAGACTTAGACAATTTCTTAGACCAGGCGACCGCTGGTCGAGGAGGTGAAATTATGCCGACTATCGCCGAAACGATTCTGGAAGAAGGTATCCAAAAGGGTCTCCAACAAGGTATTCAGAAGGGCATGCAAGAAGGTATCCAGAAAGGTGTCTTGCTAACGACCAGAGAAGACATTAACGACCTCCTGGA
>JADFXY010000293.1:0-5932 GCA_015233355.1 Deltaproteobacteria bacterium
TAACGCCTGGAAATGAAATCTTCAAGAAAGAGCGCAAACCTAACGGCCGACATGGTCAAAGAAGAAATCAATACGCAGGGGTCTACCAGAGACGTTGACGAATTATCTTTTCGACAGTCGGTGAGCAAACGCCGGCATAAAGGGGACCCAAATAATCCTATACAAAAAAAATCGCATATCGATACCCCCTTATTGCATGTTTCATTCTATAGCCGAGTTTTGATTGTGTCAACAGAAATGAGGAAGGAAACCAGAAATTTAATAGCTGATATTCCTCTATAGTCGAGAGTTGATGATTTGATTATTTTAGGTTAAAAGTATAAGTTAACAACCTGTATAAATAATAATTTTGACAATTCCCGGCATGTAGTTGCCATATATTGATATGGTGGAGCTTCCTACAAATTCAAGCAAAAGTTACCGAAACGCCGGCTAAGCGATAGCCGTTGAGACAGACGGACCACCGCAAAAACTATACCTGAAGACAAAACGTAAGTATAGTACAACATATTAATTTTATTTATCATCATTAGTTGGATGGTAGACGTTCCCTGATATGCCATGTCGCGGTGCAACTGAGCATGTTCTTCAATCTCAATGTCCGGAACCCGGATGTAGCCCTCCTGGGCCTCGGCCGGCCGGAAGAGGGCGATGGATCGGACGCGTACTTTTTGACCTGATGGGCTGATTTTTGCTTGACAGCTTCGAGAAAGCAGGTTATCCTTTCCGATGTATCATCAGAGCCTGGTTGGGAGCCCCCACCTCCGTTATCCTCTCCCTCCGGGCTTTTTGTTTCGGATGCCGCCTACTCCTTCGGCGGACCGACGAAGAACCGGGTCATAATTAATGGCTATCCTTATAATGGCTGCCTTGGAACCATAACTAGTTAGGATGTTTCGGCATATGTTCGACAATCTGAGTGAAAGACTTAACGAGACATTCAAGAAGCTGAGAGGCCACGGGAAACTTTCCGAGGATAACATCAAGGCCGGCCTTAAAGAAGTCCGCATGGCTCTGCTCGAAGCGGACGTCAACTACAAGGTGGCCAAAAACCTGGTCGACGCCATTAAAGACCGGTCCATCGGCCAGGAGGTGATGACTTCTCTCACCCCCGGTCAACAAGTGGTCAAGATCGTTCATGACGAACTGATCACATTGATGGGCGGGCAGAAGCAGGACCTCAACCTGACCGGCCCGACACCCCAGTGCATCATGTTAGTCGGCCTCCAGGGCTCCGGTAAAACAACTACTTGCGGTAAACTGGCCCGAATGTTAAGCCAGCAAAATAAGAGTCCCTTTCTGGTCCCGGCCGACATCTACCGGCCGGCCGCCATCCTCCAGCTCCAGAAGTTGGCCAAGGAACTGAATGTCCCGGTCTTTCCATCGGAGCAGCAACAACGGCCGGTGGATATCTGCGGCCAGGCAGTGGATCAGGCCCGAATCAATGGCTACCAGACTCTGATTATCGACACCGCTGGTCGGCTCCATGTCGACGAAGCCCTGATGGACGAGCTGAAGCAGATCAAGGCTCGGGTTCGTCCCTGTGAGATTTTGCTGGTCGCCGACGCCATGACCGGCCAGGACGCCGTCAATGTGGCCCAGAAGTTCAATGAGATCCTCGACATCACCGGGGTTATCCTGTCTAAGATGGAGGGTGATGCCAGAGGCGGGGCGGCGCTATCCATCAAGGCCGTAACCAATAAGCCCATAAAGTTTATCGGTATCGGCGAAAAACTTGACGCCCTGGAGGTGTTTCACCCGGACCGGATGGCCGGCCAGATTCTGGGTATGGGCGATGTCCTGACCCTGATTGAAAAAGCCCAGTCGACCATTGACGAAAAAGCCGCCCGGGAAATGGAGAAAAAACTTCGCCAGGATGCCTTTACCCTGGTGGATTTCCGGGATCAGTTGCGGCAGATCCGGAAAATGGGTCCCCTGGAGAATCTGTTGTCCATGATTCCAGGCATGAAGCAGATGAAAGGGTTCAAAGACCTTAAGCCGGATGAAAAAGAGTTTGTCAAGATTGAGGCCATGATTGATTCCATGACGTTAAAGGAACGGGTAGATCCAGCCATCATTAACGGCAGCCGACGGAAACGGATCGCCCTGGGCAGCGGCACCTCGGTTCAAGACGTCAATCGGCTGCTCAAGAATTTTTCTCAAGTCAAGAAAATAGTCAAGCAAATGACCAAGGGCGGGGGCAAAAAAGCCCTTCGACGTGGGATGTTACCTTTTTGACGGGACACATTTGGGCGCAGGCTTGAACCAGTGCGGCCGCAAAAACCTTGTCCCGTCTCGAAATTTATCGTTGTCTTTTTGTCACCAATCCCATATAATGGGTAGCGAAAGGGGAAGTTACATGGCAGTTAAGATCAGACTCACTCGTCACGGAAGCAAGAAACGACCATACTACCGGGTCATCGTAGCCAATTCAGATGCCCCCAGAGATGGCAGATTTCTTGAAATTATCGGTACTTATGACCCGAAAAAGAGCCCGGCCGAAGTCCGGATCAACAAAGAAAAACTTGACTACTGGGTAACCAAAGGGGCCACCCCAACGGACACGGTCAAGTCCCTAATTAAAAAGCTTGACTAACCCGGTTTCCATCGGCCCGGCTTCGTCAGACCCGATGTCCCCATAATTGCCACGATCTTTTTTAAGGCCATTCTGTTCTGAACATTCTGTTATTTTCCAGCTCAACCGATTATGGAACGGAGGTGAGTCAGATGAAAGAATTGATTAAATACATCGCCCAGGCACTGGTCGACCGTCCGGACCAGGTGGAAGTTTCGGAAATTGAAGGGGAGCAAACTTCTGTCATCGAACTCAAAGTGGCGAAGGAGGATTTAGGCAAGGTCATCGGGAAGCAGGGTCGGACCGCTCGAGCCATGAGGACCATTCTAAGCGCGGCCTCGACCAAAATCAAAAAACGCTCCGTATTAGAAATAATCGAATAATTTTGCAAACTATGCCTGGGAAGAACCTCCTCGTCATCGGTAAGATAGTTTCAGCTCACGGGTTAAAAGGTGACTTGAAGGTTTTTTCCTATGCAAACTCTCCAGAGGCCATCATTGATGCCATTGGGAACGCCCGGTCGTCCGGGAAAGAAGTCTATCTCCAAGACCCCAAAGGAGATATCCTCCCCTATACACCCACCTCAATCCGCCCCCTAAAAAATGTCCTGCTGATCAGATTAGAAGGTATCGACGACCGGAATGGCGCGTCCCAGGTCGTGGGATGGCAGTTTTTGATTGACCAATCCGACCTGCCGGCCCCGGCCGAAGATGAATGGTACTGGGAAGACTTGATCGGACTTACGGTATTTTTGGCCGATGGGGCCATCCTGGGACAATTGGACAGGATTATCCCCACCTCGGGGGTCGATGTCCTGGTCGTCAAACGGGGCGACACCGAGTACCTGGTCCCGGCGGATGAGGACACCATCGTCGAGATTGATCCCGAGGCGGGACGGCTGGTGATTGATCCGGTGGAAGGGCTGCTTGACTTGTATGAGAATTGACGTCATCACTATCTTTCCAGAACTGTTTGAATCCCCTCTTGACTTCGGTATTATCCGGAAAGCCCGGACTGAAGGGATCGTCACCATCCGGTGCGTTAACCTCCGGGACTATTGCGCCGACAGGCACCTGGTCACGGATGACCGGCCCTATGGCGGCGGCCCCGGCATGGTCATGAAACCGGAGCCCCTGGTCAGGGCCATCACCAGCTTAAGGCAGGGCTCACCGGAGAGTTCGTTTATCATGCTGACCCCTCGGGGGAGGGTGTTTACGCAAAGGGTAGCCGAGGAGTTGGCGGCGCGGCCCCACCTGGTATTTATCTGCGGCCGATACGAAGGGGTTGACGAACGGGTCAATGATTATATTGACGACCAGATTTCACTGGGGGATTTCATCTTGACCGGAGGAGAGCCGGCCGCGATGGTGCTCATAGATGCCGTGACCCGGCTTTTGCCTGGGGCTTTGGGGGGTGAGGGCGCTGCCGACATGGACTCCTTTTCGGAAGGTCTGCTGGAGCATCCCCATTACACCCGACCGCGGGAATTCAATGGCCGCGGTGTGCCCGAGATCCTGCTCAACGGCAACCATGCCGAAATTGTCCGGTGGCGGCGCCGGGAATCCCTCCGACTCACGCACAAGCACCGACCCGACCTGCTGGCCAAGGCTAATTTGACTCCAGAGGAAAGGGAGTGGGTGGAGACCCTATCGTCCTCAGATTCATGACGTACCCAGGCCGGGTCCGGTATAACCGATCAAAAGGGATCGATCAATTTCCGAATGCCGGGTGGGTAATCCCAATGACCAAAAGTCAGGGGGCAATTGGCTTATGACAGATTTCTTGGCGATACTTAATGTTTTGTCTGGCGTCATTTCCATTGTGACCTTTTATCTTACGTTTCGTGATAGTTGGTCAAATCACTGGAAAACCCAAACACGGTATCTCGTTGCATGTTCTATCCTTATTCCGACGCTAGCCTTTTCCGGATACATACTCTTGGTTCCGGGTTCCCGGGTCATGTCCAACATTAGGTCGAAGTATAATTATTATAAAGCCGAACTTAAAGACGGACCATCAGGGGAGATTCTCATCCAGAGAGATGAAATATCGGTTGATACCCTCGAACGCGGCATCGAATTCCCTCTCCCGTACAAGAATCCCCCGAAAGTGGAGATTGTCAATGTGGCCGGGTATGATAAGAATTTTTTGCCCAGCATAAAAGATGCCGGTAAAGATGTCAGCCCATTCCACGCAAATCTAAGCCGGCAGTACTCAGACCCCGTGAGATGTGTCTGGATTGCCAGCGGCGAGCCGTTAACTGTCCTTACCTGTGGTAAATAACCCGCCACCTCGGCTTCAGGCTCCGGCTGACCTTTGAGCCTATTCAGTCATCCGAGTTATTGGGCCACCAATGATAACATCATGAAATTTAAAATATAATGACAATTTCAACCGCTCCCGAACCAGTCTTTCCTCACTCCTCCAAGGCCTATCTGGGTCTGATCCATCACCCGGTGCTGAACAAGAATGCCCAGATTATTACCTCAGCCGTAACCAATATCAATTTGCATGATTTGTCCCGCGCCGCCGCGACCTATGGGCTAAGGGGCTTTTATGTGGTCCATCCCATTCCTGACCAGCAGGAACTGGCCGGGCGGATAATGACCCACTGGACGTCCGGCTATGGGGCGGGCTATAATCCAACCCGGAAAGAAGCCTTTCTCAAGACTCACGTGTTGCCCGACCTGGCCCAGGTCTTATCGGATATCAGGGAGGCCGAAAAAGCTCAGCCGCAGATCATGGTCACCGGCGCCAACCTTCGACCAGGTCAGATCAGCTTTGACCAGGCCCGGCAGGTCATGACCTCAGGCCCACCCATCCTGATTCTCTTCGGCACCAGTTGGGGACTGGCCCCGGAGGTATTCGAGGCGGCTGATTTTATCCTAGAACCAATCTGGGGGCCGAGTCCCTATAATCATCTGTCGGTCCGTTCCGCCGCGGCGATTATCTTGGACCGGCTTTTTGGCCGAACCGGATCCTGATTACTACCGTCGGACAGACTTAATTTTCGGGTTAAAGATAGATTTGGGCTGATGGCTGAAGACGTCTCCGAGGTGGGCCGAACCACGCCCGGCGGAAAGAGGCAGGCCTGGCGGGCGGTTCGGACAAAAGAAGCGGTATTTGTGGAACTTCGGTGAGATAAGAAGTTAAAATCAGAGACTGTCCCGGAGCAGGTTCAGTAATAGCCGCCGGCTTTCCCCATTGTGGGGTTTGTCGTTGATGATGATGACAAATGGCCGGTCATTATCCAGGTAACCCGCCAGAGAATAGACCCCTTCCTGGGGCATGGTCCCGGTTTTGCAAGGAACTCCCCATTTGTTTAGGGTTTTAGGGGTCATCATAACTCCCCGGTAA
>JADFXY010000294.1:0-4376 GCA_015233355.1 Deltaproteobacteria bacterium
GGAGGCTGCTTTAACTTCGAAAACAGTTGACTGAAGCCTTTCTACCATAGCATTCATGGCCCTGGTCATGGCCGCGATTTCGTCTTCTTGTTCAATTTCCATCTTCCGGGTCAAATCACCGCCGGCCACAGACTCCACGAAATTCACCGCCTGGGTCACTGACCGGCCGATATTTCGGGCGATCCAGAAGGCCAAGACCAGACCGATGAGCAGGGCCAATCCCAAGATGACGATCAACATGTTCCGGGCCATTATATAGCTATGGTCAGCCTGGATCTGGTCATCCGCCATGGATTTTTCGCTAAGCTTAACCAGCTTATACAGGGGCTCCAGGGTCTGGTGCACCAGTTCCCGCCCTTTACCCGTAGAAAGGTTAAAGGCTTTGTAGTTGCTGTTTTCCTTACTAATAGCCACTGTTTTAATCATGACGTCATAAACGTTATCCATAGCTACTTTAAGTTCCGCCAGGGTCGCCTTCCCTTGAACGTTGACGACCTTTTCCATATCGGCCAGGTGCTTATGCTGTTCAGCTTTTAACGTCTCAATATCTTTTTCATATCTTTCCTTAAGTTCCGGGGCGCTCTCCAGCAGGAGATTCTTTTCAGCGATGCGGATTTTGTATAAGGCTTCCTCTATTCGGGCTGTAATCAATATCTGGCTGAATAAGTCACGGGTCAAACCGGCCTCTCCAACTCCTTCAGCCGACTTGTAGAGGTCTTCGATCAACCGGCGGCACTTCTGCTGCGCCAGGCGTCCCTCCTTAATCGACATATTCTTGGACCTGACGTCGGTCTGTGACCTGGCCAGGGCATATATCTCTTTATCTACCACCGCATAGCTGTCCCAGGCAGCGGAAAACTTGTCCATCAGCTCCTTTCCCGCCGCGTCCACCAGTTTGAGCAGTTTCTGCTTTTTATCCTGGATAAGTTTCTTCGATTCTTCTCCAGCCGCGGCGTACTTGGCTACTTCCTCTTCCGTTTCGGACAAAATAGCATTCTTTTGATCTCTGACCGCTTCTAAGACATCCTGAACAATGCCCAAAGAGAGTTTACACCTCTCAGCCGATGACTCCACGATATTGTCCAGCATCCCATTCACCTGGGCCAGATTCTTGATGCTGATCACCATGCTTCCGGCCATCATGATCAAAACGATAACAAAACCACTGATTATCTTGGCTTTGATGGTCAGGTTCTTCATCATGTCCCCTCCCTAGTGTTAGCCGTTAGTTGGAACTCCCCGCATTGACCATTAAAGATGCCACAACCATCAGTGACCATAATTTGTCCTGATAATTGCCGGCCAACAGGTGATAAACGGTGTTTTAATTAGTCCCTACCCATAATTACGGATTGTTTCGTCGGTGGCCTGGCGGACAATCACCGGGGCATCGACGATCAAGGCGACGGTACCATCGGCCAAGATAGTGGCGCCTGAGAATTCTCTAGAATTATTGTATAATGTTCCGAGCGTCTTAATCACCGTTTGGTGCCCCCCGATGACGTGATCCACCACAAATCCGACCCGGTTCCCGTCCACCTCGGCGATAACTATTTGTTCAATCGGAGGCGGGTCGCCGTCCATCCGAAAGAAATCACGAAGGGGAACATAGGGCACGATCTCTCCGCGAACATTGGCGATATGTTTGCCATGGGCTTCGGCTAAGTCCGCCCTGGTCAACTCCACCACTTCCTTGACCACCCAAAGCGGCAAGACAAAATAGGCATCAGATACCTCCACCAACAGTCCGTCGATAATGGCCAGAGTCAAAGGCAGCTTTAAGGTAATGGTCGTCCCGCGGTCCCGTTGGCTGGTCACCTCAATGGTCCCACGCAAGGTATCAACCGATCGCTTGACCACGTCCATACCCACCCCCCGGCCGGACACACCCGTGATAGTGGCGGCTGTGGAAAATCCCGGAGCAAAAATCATGGAATAAACATCACTGTCAGTCAACTCCGTCTCGGGGGCCAACAAACATCTTTCTATGGCCTTAGCCCTGATGGCTTCCCGGTCCAGGCCGGCCCCGTCATCAGAAATGCGGATCAGGACATTCGGCCCCGAATGGGCGGCCGAGAGGCGTATCTCACCCTGTCCGAGTTTACCCTTCTCCTGCCTTTTTTCCGGTGATTCGATACCGTGATCGATGCAATTCCGGATAATATGGACCAGTGGATCATTCAGCCGTTCAATGACTGTCTTATCCAGCTCGGTCTCCCCGCCTTCCGTGGTCAAAAGGACATCCTTGCCCAGTTCGTTCGATAGATCCCGGACCAATCGCTTGAACTTGCTGAAGGTGGTGCTAATGGGCAACATCCGGATGCTCATGGTGTTGTCCCGGAGATACCCGGTCAGGCGCTCCACTTCTTCGGCAATACGCGACAGCCCGGCATCGCCTTGCATTCCCGCTTTCTGGCTTAAGCTGGCCTGGACAGTGACCAGTTCGCCGACCAGGTCGACCAGGCTGTCGAGCTTGTCCGCGTCCACCCGAATACTGGAGACGGTTTCGACTTCCTGGCGTTTCTGCCGGACCTGTTTAACATGGGCCTGCTCGGCCAGGGCGGAACTAACTGCATCGGGGTCAACGGCCTTCTTTTCCACCAGCAGTTCGCCCAAGAATTTCTTGTCTTCGAGCACCGTCCGCAGGTCTTGGAACCGCAGGTCTCCCCGCTCCAACAGTATCTCACCTAACTTCTTGTAGCCGGTCTCTACGTCCAATCGTCCGTCTCCGTCGATGACGTCGATCTTTATCTCGCAAACATCTTCCACAAAAATGAAGACGTCCTTAATAGCATTGATCCCTCGGCCGGTGGTCAGGATGATGTCCCAGAACAGATAAAGGGCCTCTGGATCATATTCCGACAACAGCGGGACCCCTCCGGTTTGGGCCACCACCTGACACGGCCCAAGTTCTCGCATCTCTTCCAAAAGGAGGATAGGGTTGGTCCCAGTGGTCAGCAAGTGGGATTCGGGGCGGAAACGGATGCGGTAGGTTACGTTTACGGTCTGTTCAGGAACCATTTCCACCGTTGACGGGGCCTCGGGCTGTTTGGAGGTGGGAATCATCTTTTTGAATCCCTCGGTGATCTCCTCGGCCTCGGCCTTATCCACCTCTTCCCCGTCAATCATTTTCCGGATAAGATCTCGCGCCGCCAGAGCCAGATCAACCAGATGCTTAGTCACGGTCAGCTTGCCATTTCGGACCAGGTCAAAAACCGTCTCCACCTCATGGGTGAAGGCAGCCACCTCATCAAATCCGAACATGGCCCCTGACCCCTTAATGGTGTGCATGGCCCGAAAGACGCGGCCGATCAGCTCGTCGTCATCCGGGGTCTCTTCCAACAAAAGGAGCGAGCTCTCCAACTCGAGAAGCAGTTCGGAGGCTTCTGCGCGGTAGGCCTCAGCGTGCGTTTCCATCTTCGTTTCTCCTGACACCTGGTTGAAGATCGGGCTAGCCCAGCACTTTTTTTATAACGGCCAGGAGTTGCTCGGGCTTGAATGGCTTAACGATCCATCCCGTGGCCCCGGCTGCTTTTCCCTCTTGCTTCTTGGTATCCTGTGATTCAGTGCTCAGCATAATAATGGGAATAAATTTGTATTGTGGTTTCGCTCGAGTTTGCTTGATCAATTCTATTCCGTCCATATTCGGCATATTTAGATCGGTAATCAACATATGAACCGGCGAACAGTCCAGCTTGCTTAAAGCATCCCGGCCGTCTACGGCTTCCACCACTTCGTAACCAGCCTGCTTCAGCGTGAAACTAACCATTTGCCGTATGCTTGTCGAGTCGTCCGCGGTCATGATGACTTTAGACATTCCCTGTCTCCTCTTTCAGGTTAAAAACTCTGGCCAAATTTAGACCCGCCCGGGACATCTGGTCCTTGACCAGGGCCGAGGCGCCGACTACAGTATAGACCTTACCGGCCGCCTGGGCCGTAGCCGCGGCTGAACACAATAGCTGCAACCCGGCAATATCGCAATCGCCGACCTGGTCAAGTTCCAGGATCAGGCCGTTAGATGTCTCAAAACAATCAATAAACTCCCGGTGCAAGTCGGCTGCCTCATAAATGGTCAAGGGTCCTTCGATAGTCAGCCGCGCACATCCATCCTCTTCTTGCCGGACAAAGCTCATATCACACCTCTCTTGATGTTGCGGGTTGCGGGTTACTGGTTGCTCGTTGCGGGTCAATGTCGTCGACTTAAGAGACGGACAAACGAGCCAAATCTTCTAAAATATCCAATTCCGGTTAAGCCCCGAAGGGCGGTCTAGGTTAGCCCAGGGCAACGTCCTGGGTAGGGGCGGCGACTATACAAAATAACCTATAATGCTCACATAAATTTTTGGCAATTCAGCACCTCAGCCGTAGCCGGATAT
>JADFXY010000294.1:4399-5913 GCA_015233355.1 Deltaproteobacteria bacterium
ATCCCATTCAAAGGAAATGGCTTTCGGGGTGGGTGACCTCCTGACCATCCTGCTGACACGTAACCTGCCGTATTTCCCAGGGCGTTGCCCTGGGTTAACATAGAGCGCCCCGTTGGGGCTTGTTTTGAATTAGCTATTTTAGAAAATTTGGCTCAACTGTCCGGCGTTTAAGCTAGTGACATTGGCCCGCAACCAGCAACAAGCAACATGTCAAAACAACTCCACATTATCGCCAAAGTCTTCATCATCTTTGGGCTTTTCATCTTCGGGCGAGGCCGGGGGAGACGGTTCGAATAGTTCGACCTCAGTGGTGTTTTGATCCGCTCCGAAGTCTTCGATCAATGGGGCCGCGGTTGCTGCGGCAGCCACCTCCGCCACCCCACCCGTGACCTGCAAATGAATCTGCCGTTCGCTTTCCATGGTGTATCGTTGCAGATGTTGATCAATCTCCCGGACGGTTTGATCACCCTGATCCAACGCCCAGGGGTTGAGCATTTCGGTCATTGTTTCGAGTCGATCGCAGTGTCCGCTTAATAACGTAGCGAACTCGGACAAAAACGAGAGGCTGGATATTTTGTGCGAGATGTCGGCCCGGAGGGTCTCAGCGCCCTGCCCGGCCTCGGCTGTTGCGTCGGTAATTTGTTGAAACGCAATAGAAATATCGTTAAGACCCGCCTCGAGTGCAGCCCTCGTCATTCTCCCTTCTAGGGCGTCTCGGCCGGTTCCCGCTCCAGGTTCGCCACCCAAACGGCCGGCCAGGTCGGTAACCGATTCGATGGCCTCTACTACTTCAGACACAAAACCACCTGATTGTTCCGACAAGGTAGTTACTTGTTGGGCCAGCACTTCCAAGGTCCGTCCCTGGTCACTCAAATGGATCGATTTGATAATGGCATTTAGGGCCTTTATGTGTAAATCAGTATTGATGTTACGAACTTCCGACACATGCCGGGACAGCAAAGACGAGGCGTCGGAAGCATGGCGGGCGGTTTCGCGCATTCTGTCAATCAACTCACGTCCCCGGCCAAGAAGCTGTTGAAGAAATCCCAATCCCTTCTTCAAGGCGCCGAAAGATTGTTCCAAGGTCTTGTCGCCAGGGTGCTCCCGGCTCACGCCGGACGTATTAGAAACCAACTCCCCGACTTCCCGGCTTATGCCGTCAAAGGCGCCGGCCATTCTCTGATAAACCGCGTTGATTTCGACGATAACTTGTCTTAATTGGGCGGCCTGGACTTTCAAAATCGCCTGGCCGCGGCCAAGGTGCTCCGGACCGGACACCTCCCTGTCCGGCTCGGAAGTATTGCCCCGGCACAATTGGGCCACTTCGTGCAAAGCTGTGATGATATGTTCCACCTGCTGCCGGGTGATGTCGTGAAATTGGATGGCCATGACTATCTCGCCGGCCTGGCTGGAGATATTTTGAGAATGAGCGCCGGCCCGAGCCAATGCGGCCATTGATAGATTAACCAGGCGGTCCATTTCTCCTGCCGCGTCTATGACGGATTTTTCAGCCG
>JADFXY010000295.1:0-5912 GCA_015233355.1 Deltaproteobacteria bacterium
AAAAGTGTGCCAAGAAATAAGAAAATTATTTTGTACAACTAACGGTTAAGTAGGCTCGCCAGTCTTTTTGTCTTCCACCAACACATGAGCCCACTTGACCTTAAGTTAATGACATTGACACGCAACCCGTAACATCGGCATCACTTCAAGAGATAGTCGGCCGGGTTGATGCCCCTCTTTTCCGGAGCCTCCACCTCGACAATCCGGTGGGCCCCTTCCTCTGATCCGTGGGGCTGGATAGACAGGTCAAGCATCTCCGGCCGAGATCTTCGCCTGGCGTGTTGATCAAAGAGGAGCAACACCTGGGGATGGATCAGATCGTCGGGATTGATATCGGCTACCAGACCTATCTCACCTGTTTCCAGGGTCACCAGGCTGCCGATCGGGTAAACGCCCAGGCACTTGACCATCTTAGCCACCAGCGCCGGGTTAAAATGGTCTCCCCGGTTGCCGTACATGATTTTTAGAGTCTCATGGGGAGCAACCTTCCCGCGATAGACCCGTCTACTGGTTAAGGCATCGTAGACGTCGGCCAGGCTGATCACCTGAGCCAGGAAAGGTATCTGGTCCGCCTTCAGTCCCTTGGGGTAGCCTAGTCCGTTATATTTTTCGTGGTGATAAAGAGCGCATTCAATAATCTCCCGAGAGATGTGGACGGTGTTCTTGAGGATTTTAGCCCCGAAGAGGGAATGTTTCTTCATTTCCTCAAATTCTTCTTCCGTTAATGGACCTGGTTTGTTGAGTATTTCTTGGGAGACAGCCGTTTTCCCCAAGTCATGAAATATGGCTCCAATGCCTAGGGTCTTGAGCAGGCTGGGGGAAAAATCCAGATGCCGGCCCAGCGTCAAGGCCAGGACGCAGACATTTACCGAATGAGTATATGTGTATTCGTCGAATGTCTTGAGTTTGATCAGGGTCGAAGACGCGTATCGGTTTCGAAAGACGCTATTCATCAGGGCGTCCACGTTGGCTGAAACTTCCTCCAAATCGATAGGCTCTCCGTTTTTGGCCTGATTCAAGAAGATCCTGGCTTTATTGAGAGTGTCCTGGTAGACGTTCTCCATCCGAGTCATTTCGTCTCGCAAGGGGACCGTATCTGTGGAGGCCGCCGGGGCCGAGGGAGGTGTCTCGTTGGGTCCACTGGATATTGGTTTGGCGACCTCGGGTTCACTACCAGTGGGGTCCGGAGCGGCCGCTTGGGATAAATCTTGGACGTCATCCGGTTGATCCGTATCGATCCCTTTGCCGGTATTAATCTTGACAGACAGAATGCCGTAATGTTTTATTTTTTTGATCTCTTCTTCAGATTTTATCAGCCGTTTGGTCCGAAGGAACGGGTGATTGAGCCAGGACGCGGCCATGTCCTCGATATACATCCCTATTTTTAGTTGTTTGACGCTGATGTCTTTAATCATAATAAATGGCCGTGGCTCTTCTAAGGGGACCAGACAAGCTTGAGACCGGGCATGACTTGATGCCTAATATCCTATATAATAAATGATCTCACCCGAGAATTCAATAGACGATAAAATCCGGATCCGATTTAAGGGGTATCGGGACTGGTCCGGTGGTCTCTAATTTATGGGAAAATAATATATAAACGCTATGTTAAGAGTTTAAGGGGCGCCTTAACAATCTCCGCCCCGGCCATCTCTTGGCTGATCCGGTATCTTATTCAACTCTCCATGCGCTTTTAAGGCCGGCCTGAGGCAGTCCGAAAGCCCAGGTTGAGGCCCGTGTCGTTCGGGTATCGGTCGAGGCGTTCAGCCGACCGCAGGTTGGGGGCGTCGTTGCTCCAGGCACCGCCCCGAACAACCCGGTTCGAACCAGAATCGGGCCCGCGAGTATCGCCACCAGTCGCCCCAGGTTTGCCATACCAGCCACTATCAAACCAGTCCCAGACCCACTCCCAGACATTTCCGGCCATATCGTAAAGATCATAGCCATTGGCTTTGTAATTCCCTATTGGAGTCGTTCCCCCATTACAGCCATAATAATTTGCCTTACTGCAGTCAATATGATCACTATATCTACCCCCTATGCCGGGCCAGGGATAGTGATGCCCATCCAGACCGCCTCGGGCTGCTTTCTCCCATTCCGCCTCGGTGGGCAGCCGATACCCGTTGGACGTCCACTTGACCATATTGTTGGTTACATCATGTTGTCCCGTCCGATAAACCGCCGTTTGAGCCGTGTCCGTATAATAGGCCGGCGTCCGTCCTTCTTTTTCCGACCGGGCATTGAGCCATTTCAGCACATCACACCAGCACACCGCATAAACCGGATGATCATCAGCCTTAGCCGAACCGGTATGGTCAAACCCATACCCGTGATCTTTGGCCCAATCATAAACATCTTTCCACTGCTTTCCAGTGACCGGATATTTCTCTAAATAAAAGGCGCTGACGAAAACCTTATGTACTGGAATTTCATCTAAATCGCCTTCTTTGTAAGGATCGCCCATATTGAACTCACCTGCCGGAATCAAGACAAGACTGCCGGCCGCCGGACTCTCCACCGGTGCAGCCGAAAAGACCACGGCGGTCATCATCAACCACAGACCCGTTACCAGGGCGGCGACCGTCACCAGACCGTTTATCCAATGTCTCTTCAAATAAATCCTCCTTTTCGGTAATCCCGGCATCCGTTGTAGACATATCTCGAACGGTCTAATCTTCCCTTTTCGGCTCTAACCACAGAGTCGGATCAGGGCAATCACACCGATTTATCCAATATGGTCAATTCCGCTTAAGCCCCAACGGGGGGCTTTATGTTAGCCCAGGCCACGCCCTGGGTAGGGGCAACGACTACCAAAAATGCCATGTAATAGTCCCATAAAATCGCCGGCGATTCCGTGCTTCAGTCCTAGCCGGATACCCTTCATGGCTTGATCGTTTCCCCCGGTTCGGAGCCACTTCCGTAGTTTCCCGCCTGGGTATTTGAATTCCAGTAAAAACACATAACATCATTTTATCCCTGTGTCAAAAAGTAATTCGTCGGAACTAACCCTTTTTTGAGGGGGATATCAGCTTATTATTTAAGGGCAAACGGGTCTTTGGCGGATAACGGCGGAGAAGACCGGGCCGGGTCTGGGTGCGCCGAGGCTGAAGGTCGGGGATGTCGTGCAGAGATGCCGGTTTTGTCGCGCCCAACATTAAAAATAATTTGTTTTATGGCTAAACAATGGGTATAATTGACAAGGTCTTTCTCGACGCGGTTGACCGTTCTGCCGTTTATTAGATGAGGAAAGGATATCGTTATGCTGGGTATTAATCTTGTGAGAATTCTGGCTGTTAGCTTGATCATCTCGTCTCTGGCCGGTGAGGTCTTGGGGATGACGGTTAAGATAACGGCCGTTGGTCCAAGCAATGATGATCAGGGCAATATCACCAACCTCGTTCAGCCTGGCTCGGCAGTATGCTTCAACATGTTTTTTTCGGTAGTCGGCACCGGGAATGTTGATTCCCTGATTACGGTCTCTGATGCGGCCGGCAAGGAGATACCGGGCCTGGAGTGTAAAGGGTCTTACCAGGCTAAAGATGGAAACTGGTATTGGCCTATTAGTTGGGTTAACCTCCCGGCGGACCTCGGCCCCGGTAAATACACCATGGCCGGCAGCATGTCCAGCGGCGGACAGGAACTGACAAATTTCAAAAGTGAGTTCTTTGTTCAGGGGGGAACGGATCATATCTGGATCTATAAGATGGACGTAAGTGCGACTAAGGATGGCCCGGCCCTCTCGCAGGTCTCACCGGGGGGCATTTTTTTCATGCGGATTTATTACACCATAACGGGCACAACCTCCGGGGATAAAGACCGGATAATGTGGTGGACAATTAGACCCGGCGGACAAAATGATTCCACCCTGACGTCTTCAGGGACGTTTGACGCCGCCGACGGAAGCTGGGTGACATGGAAACAATTTACTTTACCGGCCAATGCCGTTACAGGCATGTACACCTTCTGGGCCGTGGCCTCTGTTTCCGGCAGTCTAGCCGGCTGTGATGCCGGGATCGGTCAGTTTCAAGTCGCCACCGGAGTAAAGAACGTGACAAAGATGGCTCGGCCGGCCCGTTCAGCGAGGCGCGCCCCATCTCCGGCCACAGGCTGGTCCGACCTGAGGCTGTATGGAGGACAGGTTGAATCCATCGCGGTTGACCCCAGCGGCGGCAACACCGTTTTCACCGGCACCTATGGCGGTGACGGTTTGTTCAAAAGCAACGATGGGGGTCAAACCTGGCAGGCCGTGCCGGGATTTCGGAATGGAACGGTGTATGCGGTTTCAATCTGCCGGTCCGACCCCAATGTTATCTGGGCTGTCGAAGATACTACGGGAGTCTATCGGAGCACGGATCACGGGATGAGTTTCATTTCGGCTCTACCAGCCAAGGGGCACAACTGGAATACTATCGCCGTCCACCCTCAGAAGACCGAAGCAGCTCTGGTCGGGACCGGCGGATCCAGCAGTGCTTTTGACATGGGCCTCATTTTTTATACCCAAGATGCCGGACAGAGCTGGAATCAACTTCCTCAGGTTTTTGACTACCCGGTCTGGTCCATCGCCATAAATCCCCAAAACGACGCGGAGATTTGGGCCGGCACAGGCCGTTTTAAAGACACTGGAACAAATGGCAGCCTATACAAGAGCGGAGATGGAGGCCGGAGCTGGACCAGGGTGGTGACCGGTCTGGTCAGCGATTATCGGCTGCTGGCCGTCAATCCGGTTAACCCCAAGATCATCTTCGCCGGTGGGGAGGCGGGGTTGGTCAGGTCAATCGACGGCGGACGCACCTGGACTTTGACCAAGCCGGTGTCTTGCTACAGCCTGGCCCTGGATCCCTCCAATCCCCAGGTCGTCTATGTTGGAAATACAACAGATGATCGGCTGCTCTATAAAAGCATCGACGGCGGGGAAACCTGGGAAAGCATCCCCGTGGACTTCATGCCAATGCCCTGGCGGTAAACTCGAAGCGACCCCAGATAGTCCACCTGGGCGATCTATTTCAGGGTGTATTTATCAGCCGGGATGGCGGCCGGACCTTTACCCCGGCCAACGACGGCATCAAGGCCAATCTTATAATGCGGCTGGCCCCTGATCTGACTTCATCAGGAGACTTGTTGGCTGCGAGCGTGTCCGGACTCTATCGTAGAAATGCCGACACCTCCTGGCAAGAACTGACCGGCGTCAGCGACTGGTTCTATTCCGTAGTGCAACATCCGGTCAATCCGGAAATAATCTATACCGGGAGCTTCTGGGCCCTACTCAAATCAATCGATAACGGACGGACATGGACACGGACGGCCCTATATCGCTATTTCGACGGCACCCTTAAAGTAGTATCGTTGGCCATTCCCCAGTCCGGCGGTGACACCGTTTATGTAGCCACCCAATATTACGATGTTAATGTCCAAGGCATGGTCCTCCGGAGCCTGGATGCCGGGACCACCTGGGGTCCTATTTTCACGATCAATCAGCCTGTTAATGCCGTCGTTATCTCACCCGATAACGTGAACCTGATGATGGTTGGGACCGGATGTTTTTACGCTCCGGCATGCCAGGGTAATCTATTCAGCTCACCAGACAGAGGGCGCACCTGGATAAGAGTCGTCAGTCTTTTTGTTGTTAACAACATTGGGTTTGGCCTGGAACAGCCTAAAAAAGTTTATATTTCTTGCGGAAACAGTGGCGGCAGGTACTCCGGCGTCTATGCCGGCGACGACCTGGGCCTCACCTGGAACAATTTAACCCCGGAGTCGGTTGAAGACGGGTTTGTTAATCTGAATATCGACCCGGCCTCGCCTGAGCATCTCTACCTGGCCTCGTTCCAACACGGTGTTTATTTTAGCCCCGACGCCGGCACAAACTGGACCTCCTTGGGGATGCAGGATTACCAGTTGTACGACCTCCTGTT
>JADFXY010000296.1:0-5885 GCA_015233355.1 Deltaproteobacteria bacterium
CCAGGCGCTGATGGCGGTTCGGGCGTTCAAGGTGAGAACCTTCTTCTGCCTGGTTAGCGTCGCCCTGGGCATTTCGGCTATTACGGTCATTGTGGCGACCACGGAAGGGGCGTTTCATGAGGCATACCTGATGGTGGAGCGGTTCGGGCCGGATTCGCTTATGGTTATCGCTGGGAGTGATGAAGCCCGGGCCGTAGGACAGCGGACAAAGACCATCACCTTAGCTGATGTCGAGGCCGCCAGACAGGCATTTACCAGCGCCTATCTGACCGCGCCGCTGATGGCCGTCGAAGGAACAACCGCGTCCTACAAGAACAATAAGTACCAGACACTGATTATCGGTTCCACCAGTGATTATAGCTCCGCCTGGAACTGGCCGGTCATCGAAGGTTCTGATCTGGCCGAGAACGACGTACTTGGCCTGAAAAATGTCGGAATAATTGGTCAGGATCTGTTAAAAGAATTGTTTGGAACTGAAAATCCGGTGGGTAAATTCGTCATGGTCAAGCAGGTGCTTGTCCAGATCATTGGGGTGCTTTCAGAACGGGGCATGAGCCCCACCGGAGTGAATCTGGATAACCGGTTGATTATGCCCGTGTCCACAGTGATGCGGAAAATAATCAACGAAACCAGATACGTCACTCTATTTCGAATCCGATTCCTGGATCAAGAGAACCTGGCCCATTATGAAAATGAGATGAAACTTTTTCTACGACAACGGCATGCCCTGGCCGATGATCAGCCTAACGATTTTAGAATCATTTCTCCCATGGAAATCATCAAGTTTTTAGTGGCGTTAACCGGATCTTTGATCGTTTTTTTAGGTCTGGCCGGAGTTATCTGTTTGATCGGGGCGGGATTTGTCCTGGCCAATTTGTTTCTATTGTCGGTTAAGGAACGAACCAGGGAAATAGGCATCCGGAGGTCTGTCGGCGCTAAAAAGAGAGATATTCTGTTCCAGTTTTTGGCCGAAGCAGTCATGATCACTACGGCCGGAGGCGTGGTCGGATTTCTGCTGGGCCTGGTTTCTTCCAAACTATTGACCATGGTCGCTGAGTTTCCGATCTACTTTTCATGGAAGTCGGCTGTGGTGGGATTGCTTCTGTCCTGGTCGATCGGTATCGGTTTCGGCCTGCAACCGGCTTCCAGAGCGGCTAATCTGGAGCCAATTAAGGCGATTCGAGAATGAGGAGGATACTGCTCAACCTGACCATGGCCATGGAGTCCCTCCAGAATTTTAAGCTCAGGTCAGCCCTGGCCATAATGGGGGTTTTTTTGGGGACGGTCTCTCTTATTGTCGTGTCTAACCTGTCGTCCTCTTTAATCAAGAAAACGGAATTAGAGGCGGCCAAACTGGGCCAAGACCTGATCATCGTCCGCAGCGGCCAGGTTCTCAAACATGCCACCGGGATAAGATTGCTGAGCGAAGCCACCACGCTCAAACCTGCGGATGCGGTGGCTCTGTTGGCCGGGTCACGGTTCCTTAAGGATGTCTCCCCGTCGAGCAATAAGACATTTAATCTCAGGTCCGGTCAACTCATTCTGAACTCGATTCTGGTCAACGGAATAATGCCTAATTTTGAGGCGGTTAGAAACTTTCACGTGGTCCAAGGACGATTTATCACTGAGGCGGACGGGATGAGGCAAAAATTCTGGAAAACGAAACCGATGTGTTCATTCCTGATAACGGACAGTTCATCATCGGTCAGCTTGGTCACGTCCCGGCCGGCCAAGATATACCGGCCACCGGTTGGAACATCTAAGCATCCGATCAGGTTCATCAACGTTGTTTTACCCGATCCGGACGGACCCATCACCGCCACGAACTCTCCCCGACGAACATTCAGGTCAATCCCCTTTAAAATGGCCACGTCTTGGTCGGCAATCCGAAAGCTCTTGGTTACCTGATCCATCAGGACCATCGGCTGGGTAAATTCATCCATATTTCTTGACCTTAGTGGCAGATTTCCAGATCCAGCCCGGATTCGGCGCTCTATCGCCAGGTAAGCCGCAGGAGAGTGGTGATACGGACTGGTTTCCTTCTAATTACCGGTTTTTTTCTCGACCGGCAGGATCAGCTTGGTGGCCAGTTCATCTCCGGCCTTTAGACCCGAGATAATCTCCGTCCGATCCTCTCCCCTGATGCCGGTCAGCAACTGGATTTTTTCGACTTTGTTAGGACCAATGACCTTGTAAGCGATTTGCTTCCCTTTTTCAAACTTCACCGCGGCATTGGGGACAGTCAGGATGCTGGGCTTCCGGTCATAGATCACCTTAACATAGGTGGTCATCTCCGGCCTCAGAAAGGCGGCGTCTTCACGTGTTACTTTAACAATGGCCAAATAATAAACTATATTGTCTTTAGTTACCGGCTGTGGATAGACTTTCTCCACCAGTCCGCCGAAAGTCTTTTCCGGGAAAGTATCCACCCGATACTCCACCTGCCGGCCGAGCGAAACCCGGCCGATATCAGTTTCGTCCACGTAGGTCCACAGCTCCAATCGCTCAGGATCCAACACTGTGACCAGGTTGGGCGCCTGGAGTCCGGACACGATTGTTTCCCCTTCTTGGGCTGTAACGGCCGACACTACGCCATCAATGGGTGCATAAATTTTGGTGTAGCTGTATTTGATTTCTTCTTGCCGTAATTTTGCAGTGATTTCCTTCACCTGGCTTTGAAAGATGTCTTGTTGAGTTCGGTACTCCAATTCCAGCCGGTTTTGCACAGCCGTGGCCGCGTCAATTTGGTTCCTGGCCTTATCATAGGCATCTTGGGCTGCGGCTTTTCGGTCAACCAGGTTCTTTTGCCGGTCAAGTGAGAGTCGGGCGTATTCACTGTTGGCCTTGGCTTCTTTGATCTTATATGGATAGACCAATCTGGTTTGTTCCAAATTATCCTGAACCGTGGTCAGGGAGGCTTTGATTTGTTCAATTGACCTGAGAATTTCTCGATCATCAATCAGGGCCACAAGTTGACCCTGGGTGACTCGGTCGCCTATCTTGACGTTCATCTTGACTATGGTGCCCGTGGCTCTGGCCCCAATCTTAACTTCGGCCCCCACCTGAGCTTTAATTATGCCGGTCGCCACCAGTACGCCTCTGAGATCATTGACCTCCGCCTTGGCGGTTTCCAGCACCTGGACTTCCGGTTTCTTAAACAGACGTCCATAAGCTATAAAACCACTCGCGCCCAGCACCGCCGTAATTACCACAAAGACGATAAATTTCCTCACCAATGACCTCAGCTAAAGGAGCTTGCCCAGCAGTTGTTTGACATGATCCAGACATCCTGGATCGATATCAGTGAATTGCAGGCCCACATTATATCGATTGCGCGCCAGTCGCCTCACCCATCGAACCTGCCCCACGGCCTGAACATATCCGGCAGCCGGGTGCTGATTATCCTCCTTTTCAATGCGATAACCCAATACCTCAGGCAGGACTCTAATCTCTAATTCCGTCCCCAGGGAGTATGATTCATAGGTTTCAAGAAGAATTCCTCCCACACTGATATCACGTAAGATTGACTCCTTATATCCCCGGGCCGAGTCTTGAGTGGGCCGGTATTGGACGAACCTGGAGTATCTGTGCCTGGTTAGTTGTCTTTTTTCTTCAGATCGGGAGATGTAGGTATGGACAACCCGTCCTCTTCCGGGGGGACCCTTAACCACCGTGATACCGATGCCGGTAGCACCCAAGTGGGGCATTTCTTTAAGCTTCTCCACCATCCGCGCGGTCAGGGTATTATCGGCTTGCAGCAGCAAGTTCCCGGTCGGCCCGAATAGATCTTCAGCCAGAATCATACCTGGGGCCAGGTCTTCTAATGAAACCACTATGACCTCTGGTTTCCAGAAACTATCCGCCTTTTCTTCCAAATAGATCCGGAAGGCGGCGACCAAATCGGGATCGAACCAGGTCGATGATTTTTCTTCTATTTCATTTAATAACTCAACATCGGAAAAATTTATATCGGGTGAGTCCAGAGATTCCCTAAAAAAAGAGACAATCCGCAGAATACGCGAACCAAGCGGGATCTGGTTTAGGAGACGTTTATCTGGAAATCCGGTTCCGTTGAAGTTCTCAAATTGACTCTTAAGCAATTTGGCGATGCGGTCATCACTATGAGCGCTGGTCATGATCTCATAGGCGTAGACGGATACATCCCTTACAGACTCAAAGCCGCCGTCTAGTCGTGAAATCGGCACCCGTGAAGTTTCGCGAGGTAATAATAACCGACCCACATCGGCCAGGTAGGCCGCCATCTTGACTTCTTCCACTTCCGGGGGAGACAATCCAGCCTGGGTGGCCAGATAGGCTGCAGCCTGGGCGGCAGGTTCAATCCTGGGCGTGACCCAGGGAATTCTTAATTCAAGCATTCGTCTGAAGATCGCCTTGACGTGAGTGGCCACGACCGGAATCTGATCTTTTAATTCAGTAATTTCTTCGTGAAGATAATCCAACTGATGTTTTGATTCGACGATGCGGACTATCCGATCCAGATCTGGAATTAGACACAGGACATTTTGGCGGTCATAAGCCAGGGTTACGCCCTTAAGGTCATCAGGCAAGGAAGCGCCTTCGGACATAATTAAAATCAAGCTTCCAGGTTTGCTCGTAGTATTCGAGGCCAGCCATCTGAAAAAGTTGATTCCATCAACCGCGGGAGGCTGATGACTGGAAATGACCAGATCCGGGACCAATCGTTCAAGCAACGACATGGCCTCCGAACTCTCCGTCGTGGCAAAGACGTCAGCCAAGAGGTTAGAGACGAAATGATCCTTTAGCGCGGTCACATGGGACGGCAAGTGATGCAGGATGACTACCCGGGGGCGAGCAAATTGTTCAATCATACCCTTCTCTTTTTTGTATAATCAGATTGACCTTCGGCTCATTTCATCATAATCAAGACGCTGACCCGACGATTTCTAGCACTTTCGGGATGCTCCGGATCCGCCAGCCGGTTGTCGGCGTAGCCTCTGATTTCTTTTACCCGGTCTTTACCCAGACCTTCATTTTCCAATATTTTGCGCACGGCATCAGCCCGGTCACAGGACAGGTTCCAGTTAGTATAATCTTGCCGACCGACGAAAGGCCGGCTATCCGTATATCCTTCTACCACCAGGTTGCTCGGCATGTCCTGCAATTCTTTTGTGAGTACGTCTAAAATCTCCCGAAACTCAGGGGAAGGAGAGGAGCTGCCGGTTTTGAAGAACTCGACCCCCTCTTTATCCTGAAATTCTACTCTTATACCGCTTTGGTCACCCTTGCCGGGAGACTTATCTTCATATAGTTCCACTCGAATTTGGTCTTTGAGTTTTTCGGCAAGCGGCATGCCTTGCAGAGCGTTTTCCAGTTTTTCCCTGGCTGCTTCCCTGGCCTGTTGACGTTTTTCGGCCGGCGAATACTTCTTTAGCTTGGGTGCGATAGCTTTAGTTACAATTTTTTTTGAAATGCCCGAGTCCTTGACCACCCCTTCCTGCCCCGGCATTAACCCCCGGGAGGCGGCCGCTTTGGAAAACCCTACGGGATCGTTAAAATAAGCCTCCACCGCTTTCTTGACTTCTTCGCTTTGGCCGATAATCCAGAGAACTATGAAGAGAGCGACCAGGGCGGTAACAAAATCGGCATAAGCCACTTTCCAGGCGCCACCATGGTGCCCCCCGCCCTTCCCTTTGACCTTTTTAATTATAATCGGTTCTTGTTCGGCCATCGCTCACCAACCTTAGATAACATTGGGAAAATGTGCATAAGTCAAAGGCGCGGCGGGCATCAACCAATCTTTTCCCGCCCCGGAAAAAACGCGCCCACTACTCTCCCCTTGGCCTATAATCACCTTCGAGTCCTACTCTTCAGGGCCTGGTGATTTAGTCGGACCAATTTTTTCC
>JADFXY010000297.1:0-5854 GCA_015233355.1 Deltaproteobacteria bacterium
GGATTGAGGTCCCACCCGGGAAGAAGCCCGTATTCTCACCCGACCAGGAATCAAAGGTCATTTCAGAGCTTGTCGCCGTAACCAAATTAAAGGGCATAACCGCCATCCAGATCGACTTTGACGCCAGAGTTTCCGCCCGGAATTTTTATCGCCGGGTCCTTTGTGAACTACGCCGTCAATTACCCGGCTCCGTAGCTCTTTCAATAACCGCCTTAGGCTCTTGGGGTATATATGACCGTTGGCTCTCAACTGCCGAAATCGATGAGGCGGCCACGATGTTATTCCGGATGGGACCGGACCGGGATCTGTTCGTCCAGCGTCTTCGCGCCGGAAAGGATTTCTCCCCTTCCAATTGCCTGGTCAGTTATGGTATATCCACTGATGAGCCTCTGGACGAATCGATTTATAAATTTCTTTCTAAGGGAAGAGTCTACATATTCCACCCCAAACCATGGACTCGGGACGCCTTGACGCTGGTTATGGAGGAGATGCAATATGGCTATAAAAACTAAGATAATCTGTCTTGTCGTTTTTGCAGCTTTTGTTTTAGGTGACACCGGCCGTAGGGCTTTCGGCTGCGGTCCCTGGCCGTTAATAACTTGTTTCACCTATCACCGGCATCCCGACGAACCGTTGAGCAAATTTTCCCAAGGCGGGTTGGGAATTATCAAGCCGACTCATGAGATATCATATCTCTATGCCGCGTATCGCGACTTAACTGGAAACGGTTTTAGCTCCGAGGAACGGCAGGCGCTGGAAGCCCTGTGGCGGTCGCAGTTCCAGGATCAACCGCTGGGCACTTCCTGGGACCAGGAATGGCTTAATGCCAGGCGCCGGGTCCCCGGCTTATCGCCTCCTCCCATGATATATGTCTACCGTTCTGAAAAAAAGCAAGATTACTATATCGACTATGTTAATTGTCCTCCCGACGCCTTTAAAACCGCCATCGGCACCTTGAACGCCCTGATCAAAAAATTCGGAGTGGCCGGCCAAGAAGTCAAAGACTGGGTAAGCGCTCAGGACCAAGTCTTCGCCAACTGTCAAGGTGGGGAAACCATTCCCGGTCCATTGGCCTCTGCCGCCGATTCTCAACTCAAAGCGGATAGGACGTATCAGATTGCCGCGGCTAATTTTTACGCCGGTAACTTTGATGCCGCCCGGCAGCTTTTTACCGGGATTTCCAAGGATAGCACCTCTCCCTGGCGAGAGTTGGCCCATTATCTGGTAGCCAGATGCCTCATCCGCCAGGCCACATTGATTCCCGAGGCCGGAAAATTCGATGCTGCTTTAATGGTCCAGGCGGAAACAAAATTGAAGGAAATCGCCAAAGACAATTCCCTGAGCCGGATGCATCCCGCGGCGGCCAGAATGTTACAATTAGTCAACTTTAGGGTTCATCCCACCGAGTTGGCTCATGAGTTTACCCAGGCTCTGCTGTCGCCCGATGTATCAAAGAAATTGCCGGATAACCTGGGTGGCTATGCCTGGCTTTTCAAACGCTATCCTGCCGCGGTCCAGACCGATGATCTGGGAGATTGGATCCAAACCTTTCAAGACGCAGGTGAAGCAGCCCTCCACCGCTCCATTGCAGTTTGGGAAAAGAAGGCTGCCATCCCTTGGCTGGTGGCCGCCCTGTCCAAAATCAAACCTGATCATCCTAAGTTCGCGGCGCTGTACCAGGCGGCCGAACAGGTCAAACCGGATTCGCCGGCGTTCCTGACCTGTGCTTTCCACCTGACCCGCTTTTTGATCGCATCCGGTAAGCTCGATGACGCGCGGAGTAAGTTGGACGGGCTACTGGGCCAGCCGGACCTTCCCGTTTCCGTACGAAATCTCTTATTCAGCCTACGAATGCCCCTGTCGCGGAACCTGGATGAATTCTTGAAATTCGCCCCTCGCGTGCCTTTGGGCATCTACTATGATGACGGGGCCGCAGGGGTGGATTGTTTTCCGGGAAGCACCGAAGGAATGGAAGTGCTGAAGAATAAGGAGTTTTTATTCGATGACGACGCGGCTGAGCTGATTAAGAAAAAATTTCCGCTTAACCTGGTGTTGGACGCGGCGACCAACAAGTCGGTCCCGGTCAACCTGCGGCGGAACCTGGCCCAGGCGGGTTGGGTCAAATCCGTTCTTTTGAATGATGAGAAGACAGGGCTCGCCTTTGCCTCGGCCTTAAGGGACCTGGTCCCGGAGCTTCAGGATTGTTTAGATGCTTACTTCGCGGCTGAGGACGGCCAAGGTAGGAGGTTCGCGGCCATATTCTTGATGCTTAAATTCCCCGGGATGCAGCCCGAAATTTACTCCGGGGTAGGCCGGACAACGCCGTTGAATGAAATCGACGACCTGCGGGACAACTGGTGGCAACCCTGGTCCCAAGAAGCAATTACAACTGCTTCAGGCGGAGCAAAACCCCGGTCGGATTTCCCGGCATTTTTTAACGACATGGATAAATTATCGGCCACAATACAAAGAGAACAGTTGGTTAGCCTCCCCGCGGCAGCCAATATTCTTTGTCAAGAGGTCATCCAGTGGGCCAAACTGCATCCCCAAGACCCCCGTGTCCCGGAAGCGCTTCACCTGGCTGTTAAATCCACCCGTTATTCCTGGGGGGACGATGACACGGCTAATTTTTCCAAGGCAGCGTTCCTGCTTTTGCACCAAAAATACCCCAAAAGCGGCTGGGCCAAACAAACCAAATACTGGTTCGGAAAATAGGCGACTGATCGCCCCCCCAAGTTTACCTGGGCCGGCAGTGACGCAAATTCGTTAAGTTAAGGCAACGACGCTAAGATTTCTAGCTTCGCTCGAAATGACAGGGAAGCTTTCCTCGAAATGATAGAGACGTGGACCATCTGAAATGACGTTATAAATTTGTCATTCCGAACGAATGTGAGGAATCTTACCACATTCGCAGATGGTTTGTCCGTGCCTAATTCAACAGCGCTCGGCAGTAACGGAGGATGCGCATGAAAACGATAAGTAGCGGATTTTTTACAAAGATTATCCGCATCGTCTGGATAGCAGGCATTATCGGCCTCAGCCTGGTTTCTTATTCTTTGTCCGCCGAAAATCAGGCCGCCGCGCCCGATGCCGTGTTGACCGAAATTGATGGATACATAAACGAGCTCGGCCCATATATCGATGGCTGGCCGCCTAACATAAAGAGCAAAAAGGAGCTGAATGCCGTCCGGACCCGGTTGACCAAGGTTCTAAAATACGCCAACCGGGCCCTGGGTGAAGATCCGGATAACCTCCAGTTGCTCTGCCGGGTCGGCGAACTCTACCGGATGGGCCATAATATCGATATGCCTAGGGCCTGGACCAATTCGGAAAAAGCCCTGAAACGGGCCCTCAAGCTGGACTCCAAAATGATCGAAGCCTGGCTTACCCTGGGGGCCCTTTATGTGAACACAGGTCTGGAAAACGCCAAACAGGCTGAAGAGTGTTTCCTGACCGCCCAAAAGCTTTATGGAGAAAAGCCTCTGCTTCGATCTCATCGGGGGTTGTTTTTCGCCTATTGTTACCAGGCCCGGATGCCGCAGGCCTTAGAGGAGGCCAACCTGGTTCTAAAGCTGACTCCTGATGATCCCCAGATGAAGAAACTGCGAGACATAGTCCAATCACAAATAGACAAATCAAGCCGTCCAAACTGATTCGATTTAACCTTAAACCGGGATGCTTCTATGGATAAGGAATCAACCAAGGAACTGTTGAAGTTCTTCATGCAATCAAAATCCAACGATTTCCTGCATGCCTATTTGTATCTGGCCTACCCCGAACTGTACCTTTACCACATGGGCCGGAAGGCGGGCCTGATATCGCGACAAGATCGGGACGCCTTGCCGGAGAAGTATGATCCGGGGCTGTCCGCGATGATCGCCGGGGCAATCAAGACCATGGCTCCGGACATGGCCCACCCGACCCGCAACCCCTACCATGGAAAAGTCCTGACCGGCGAACTGGCCAGGAAAATCATCACCGTCTCCCGTCCCGTGGCCATGATCGGAGCCGAACAGGTCATCCCCTACCAGGTGGCCAACGACATCATCCTCGGCCATCCCAAGTCCATTGTGGTTACGGCCTGTCCCTGCCGGGAGATGCAGGAAAATCCTTGCCGGCCCTCGGATGTTTGCCTGTTCATCGGCGACCCCTTTGCCAGGTTTATTTACGAACACCATCCCGAGAAATCAAGAATCATCGATGTCGATGAGGCCCTGTCCATCCTGGAGATGTGTGAGCAAGCCGGATACGTCCATCATGCTTTTTTCAAGAAAGAGATGGGCAATCGGTTTTACTGCCTGTGCAATTGCTGTTCCTGTTGTTGCCTGGCCATGCAATCGTGGCATAAGGGTTTCAAGCTGGGTCTGAAGCCGTCGGGCTATGTGGCCGTGTCCGATGATCGGACCTGCGCCGGTTGCGGGACTTGTGTAGAGAATTGCCGGTTCAGGGCCGTAACCCTGGACCCGGAAACGGGCAAAATCCGGATTGATCAAGCCGCCTGTATGGGCTGTGGTCTGTGCGTGTCCCATTGCCCCACGGAATCAATTAGATTGCAGCTCGACCCCAGCAAAGGCCTGCCCCTGGACGTGGATATGGGCATGTCGTCGTAAGGCTGGAAGTTACCGAGGCCCAGGCCGAATTCCTGGTGGACAGGTTCGCCTTGACATCGGCCTGATCGGAAATTGTCTGAACCTTGATTACGCTGATTAAATGATTTCCTATGATGTTTGCCCCCCCACGGCCAACCTCTGCCTAATGCGTGGACGGGCTGCTTTTTTTCATATAAAGATAAATTTTACCGTCTTAAAGGACGTCGCGGCGCCAAACGGGCTATTGTGGCTATATATCCTAACAAACTATACCGCTTGAAACGTATCAAATGCGACGGCCCCAAAAGAATTTCTGAAACTACCATTAGCCGCCAGCCTGGCATTCAAAACCAAAGCTTTAACCGGGTGGGCGGGATTGGCGCGCCGTAATCTGCGCAGGGGAACCGCCCCCCTGGAACATTTTCAGATAAAATGACCTGTAACCAGCAACCCAATGTCATTGACTTAAGCGTGCAAGGTCATCGGATCCCATTCATAAATAGTCTATTCCGATCAATCCTTCGGGCGGACTCAAGGCCCGGGGGCATCCGGTGGGGGCCTCCGGGTTAGCCCAGATCGTGGAGATTTACCGGCAACTCAAGGGCGATTTACCAGCCGAGCGCCGGGTCCCGCAAGCCCGAATCGGCCTGGCTCAGAGTATCGGCGGACTGGCCAATAATAATTTTGTGACCATCCTGGAACGGGCCGATAATCGGCGCGCCGGTCCCGAGTCCGTTGCCGCTCTCTATCAACCGACCATTACCGAGCCGGGAAAGATGGCCTTGAAGCGCGAATTCCCAGGGCATCAAGGCCGGCTGATCACGTACACCACCCTGTATGCCACCCCGGAAGGGTTTCCTACTCCGCTGACCATGGGGTTTGTCAAGACCGACCGGGGGAAGGTTGTCTTAGCCCATCATTCCGGGCATCATTATCCCACGATCGGCCAGCGGGTGGTCCTGACTAATCCTAATGGATTATTATTATTTAAAAAATTTACCATCATTAACGCCCTAACCGCCCTCCTGGACCGGTGCCGGCGCAAGATTAAGGTCATGATGTGGCGCCAAAAAAAACGAAAACAAAACCAGACCTTAAAATCTGGTGATCTAAAGTAAGCACGTTACATGTTGCATGTTACATGTTGCAGGTCAATGTCATTGAGTTAAGGTCGGACGGTCATGCTAACTTCTTAAAAATGGCCCATTCCGAATAAGCCCCAACGGGGCGCTCTAGGTTAGCCCAGGGCAGCGCCCTGGGTATGG
>JADFXY010000298.1:0-5832 GCA_015233355.1 Deltaproteobacteria bacterium
GAGTGGTAACGAGGAGTGGATCAGGACTACTACTGTTCTTCGTCCTTTGGTTAAGCGGGAGATCCCAACCCTCGAATTTCAGATTTCTACTGTGATCAAATACCGGTCTGGGGCTTTTCGGAATCATCTCACTTCTTTCTGCCTCGACAGGGGTTCTATGGAACTCCAGGATTTGAAGAATGCTCTCACTGAAATCGAAGATACCTACTACGCCAACCCAATCTCCAAGAAAGGAGAATAATAATGGCCCTCGTTACTAACAAGCCCCAAGATGTTAATCTCCTCTCAGAGGAGCAGTTGGAAGAAAAGCGTAAACATCATCTTCAGGAAGAGTATGACTCTTTCGAGAGATGCGATACTGATGGCTTCTTAAGCCAGTGGGCTCACGGAATCTCGGCCAGTGAAGCTCGCCTTGCTCTCCAGATCAAGAAGGATGGGGGTACTGCTGAATTCTGTGCCCTTTTCGATTTGGAAGGCAATAGGGTTAAAGCTAAGCTAGCTTATCTTGACAGCAAGTTCACTCCTTGGCAGAAGACTCCTACGTGGCTCATTCTTGATGAAAACGATAGGATCATCCGGTATGTCAAAGCCTTCCCGATGCGTAAGTCTACCATGGAGAAGAAAGGCTTCGTGGAAGGAATGGAGCAGGCTCCTGCTAAAGCTATCATCCATGGTTCTGGCAAAGGTCTTTCTGGAGCCGCCACGTGCAGAGCTATTGCTATCCGTACTGACAAGGGATATCCGTCTAACGCTAAAGTTCATAAGGGGTAAGTATGCTGGATAATACTGATTTTATCTGTAGCTTGATTTCTAAAATGGAACGGGATTTGATTGAAGCTGAGAAAGGTCTGGAGTCTCGTGTAATCCTTGGGGAAAATTTCAAGCTCCTAAATGAAGATATTGGGATGGGGCTTGTGATTGCTTCTGATCAAGAGAAAGGCAATCATATCCGTTTTGGTAGCATCCTTAATTCGGCTTTCTTCACTGAAGCCGCCGCAGATAAATATCTTGAGGAGTGGAACTCCAAGGTTGAACCTAAATATCATGTCAAAAAGGTTCTTTGGAGAAACGCCTTGAAAATCTACATGAATACTCTGAGTAATTCTCTTGCTTCTTTGAAAGAAGCGTTTAAACCGGCTGAAGTCGTTACGGATTAGATTAATTTCTGGTCAGCAGCTTTGTACCTTACTCAAACCAAGGAGACAAACATGCTGACCAGAGCCCCATACACGGTAGAGGAAATTCGCAAGGGTATCGAAACTGATGTTCGTTATGTCCAGCGTGCCCTTATCGTCTTGCTGGATCGGCAGACCCAAGAGGAGTAGATTATTTAGGATTCAGTGGTTCGTAATCGCCAGGGTTTCTCAGCCGCTGATGCCAAGAAGTGTTCTTCCTTTGCCAAGTTCTACAGGGCTAGGGGTTTTCTTACGGAGAAGCAGGTCAATTATATTCGGCCACGCTTGCTTAAGTATGCCAAGCAACTCACCAAGTTGGCCAATGAAAAGTTGTTGAGACAGGCCTCTAATTAACCTTAACTCAAGAGGGTAAAGTTATGTCAGTTTCATATTCGGATATCAGGAATTCAAACAACACTATTATTGCCAGGATCAAGACTGATGACTACGGAGATCAATGGATTTACGAAGCTGGGATGAACACTATGTGTGGTCGCTGGGATAGGAGGAGCAACAGAACTTTCGATTCCAACGGTCGTTGTGTGGGATCGGGAAATTTGATCTCCACCTTGATTCCGCCCCCGAGACGTTAAGTTCTGTCTCCAGCTTTGTACCTGAGTTAAGAGGTAATTATGAAAACCATGCAGGATAAGTTTGAAGCTCTTCAAGCCTTGGGATTTAAAACCCCTCGGTTTGGGGTCATTGCAAAAGTAAATACCCCTTTCTTGTACGAGATTATTACCAAGGAACGGGAGTCTCTGGACTACGAATTTGACGGGATCGTTTTCTCCGTCAACGATCTTAAGAAGCTCGACACTCTCGGGGTCACCAATGATAAAAATTGCCCTAAAGGTCAGATCGCACTCAAGTTCCCCTCTAAAGGGGAGATTGCTTTAATCAAAGAAATTGAGTGGTCCTTTGAAGGAGGCCTTTATGCTTCCCCTGTAGCCATTTTTGATCCGATTGAAATTGAGGGGGCTAACATTGCCAGGGCTTCCTTGAAGTCTCACGAATGGATGCTTGCTAACAAATGTGGTATAGGCTCCCTTATTAAGGTTGTTAGGGCTGGGGGTGTTATCCCCCGTACGGACGAAGTAATAACTACTTCTGAGGATTACAATATTCCTGAATTCTGCCCCCATTGTGATTCCAAAGTATACGTGGTTGGGGCAAGGCTTGCTTGTTCAAACTCTTCCTGCTGTGCAAAGGAAGCTCACCGTATTCTTCATTTCCTTGATGCAGGTAAAGTCAAGGGGTTGGGTTTCTCCACTGCTTTGGATTACACCAAGAACGGAATCACCCTTGAGGAATTTGCCAAAAAGCGAGTCCTTAACTCCCAGGCCTTTAGGGATCAAGTCTTTTCCTTGGGCATTTCAACTGTAGTCTTTGATAAGATCAAGTCTCAGTTAAATCAAGTCTCCTTTTCTCTTCCTCAGTTCATTGATGCCTTGAGCATTGAGCGGGCAACCCTTCGCACTTTTAACCTCTTCGTTGAAAACGGGTTTGATACCTTGGACAAGATCCTGGGGGCAACCATTCAGCAGATTGCTTCGATTTCAAGCGAAACTCATACCATTGGAGCAAACGCGGAATTCGTTTTCAAGTCCTTGCATTCAAACCGCGTTTCTATCTTGATGAGGTTTGCTTCGGATTGGATAGTTGAAAAGCCTAAGGTTGAAGTCAAGGAAAACAGCGAAGTCTTCAAGTTGCCGCTCCAAGGCAAGAGCGTAGTATTCACTGGGGCAGCACCAATTGGCCGCAAAGAGCTTACTGAATTGCTTGAGTCAAACGGAGTAAAGGTTCAGTCCTCGGTCAACCGCACCACGGAGTACCTCTTGGTTGAGGATGCCAACACCAATTCCTCCAAGGCAGTCAAGGCTCGTTCCCTTGGGGTAAAGATCGTTTCTTACGCGGATGCCTTGGCCCTTTAAGGAGGAATTATGCAGGTCAAAACTATTCTTAAGTGCGATGAATGTGGTTATATGGGGATTGACGGGGAGGACGTTAGTATTAGCCCCGCAGGTTGTGACAATTGTGGAGCGGAGGAATCAAGATTGATTTTGTTTGCAGGAATTCCTTGTGAGGAATTCACCACAATATATAAGATTGAGAAAGCGGTTAAGGATCTTTCTATGTCCGATTTTTTAGAACATCTCTCCCTTTAAAGCTTAATTTAACAATCTTAACTTTGCAATCTTTATTAAGCATATAAGAAAAGTCTGACTTGCATTTGATTGACTCACTTTACTGACAACGCTTCATAAGGGTTGAACTGTTTAAGGAGTATTGTATGAACGTGCATATCCACTCGGACAAATCTCCAATACTTACCAAACAAGATCTATCTAAAGTAAAGTTAGGTACCGTTGTTCGATCAATAAATACAAACGCCTACTTTCTTGTAGTAAGGGGTTCCATTACAAATTCTAGCTTCAGCTTAGTGAATATAAATTCATTTCTTAGTGTTAAAGACACGGATCTAGATGATAGCTGTAGGTTTGAAGTTAGTTCCATTGACACTATATTCCTTTTCTCTTCAAGAGATATTAACAACTCAGATTTAATTTTGTTGAAGGAGATAATGAACTCCCCTAATATATCCCCTCCTTTAAAACAACCTTTCTTTAAATCTAAAGGAGGGTTGGGGGGACCTGGAGGGGGAGGTTTCAAACCCTATTCTTCTCCAGAAGGGAATGGGGATTAATTCATATCTACCCTTGAGAATTATATAACCCGCTTATTTGAAACAAACCAAAGGATTTTAATATGTCTGAATCTCGTATTAATCTCTCCATGCCCCTCCTGGATGCTGTGAAAGTAATGTCTGAGGGAAACCCTGGGGCTTTCACTGTATGTCTCTTCCTTTTAGAAAAAGGAGAAAAGATAGACCCTGATCCCATGTTGGGAGGGTAGCTTATCTAATGAATCTTGACACACTTAAAGTCTACGGTTCCCGTATCTGGATGCTTTTTAAGGATGTGTGCAAGGAAGATCTCCCCACCATGATGGCCCTTATCCGTGCAATTGGCTTTGGTTTCATCACCAAATCTCAACTCAACCATGCTATAGATAACATGGGAGAAGGTCTGGATATCCCTTCCCTTATCCAGCAGGTTCAAAAAAGGCTCCATAGCTTTCAAATGAACCCCTCCAATTCTGCACCCAATTCTGCACCATATCCCAGTTAATAAGTATCCCTATGAATCTAACCGAAAAATTTCTAACATCAGTAATTGAGAACATCAATACTCCATCTACTCATCTTAAATCAGTAGGGGATGATCTCACCAATATCGGGGTTACTTATTGCTACATTGGAGGGGTAGCTCTTGCTCCTCACAACTTCTCTCGTTACACGGAAGACATTGATATCCTCATCTCCAAAGATTCCCTTCCTCTCTTGTCTGAATTGCATGGCAAAGGCTACACCCTCCGCCCGGGCTCTTCTCTCAACATGTATTTATATACTCCCTCTAAAAAGATCCCCATAGATTTCTATGTGGAAGCTGATATCTGGGAAAATATTCTTATCCCAAACCCTGCTCTACTTCGTGTAAAGATCAATGGAGTTTGGTTCATTTCTCTTCCCCACTTAATTGAATTCAAGTTAAATGCTGGTCGCCCTCAAGACCACGCAGATGTAATTGCTTTAATCAAAGCTAACGAACTCACTTCTTCCTTTGTAGCTAAACTAGATCCCAACTTTAAACTTGATTTTCTTGACCTTCTCTCCGAGATCTAACACCCTTTAACCTAACCCCTTAGATATATACTATAGGTACCAACATGGCAAAAGCTCCCTCCCGTCCCATCACCCCAATTGTAAGAGATGTCTCCTCTCGCTCTTTGTCCAGAGCAGGGGGTGAATCCCCTCAACCCCTCCAAACAGAGATAGATCCTTCCTCTTTTAACCTTCTCGACTCCAAAGACGGCATGGAGGATTCAATCCTTGAGGAAGCTATTGATTTAGGTGTAGAAGATCTCCCTGATGTTTCTGAGCCCCAAGAGGATTACACGGATGATCCTTTCTCGGATTCTGCTCCCCTTTCCTCCTCCACTCAGCAAACCGTATCTTCCACCCCCATACAGTCTAAAGCTCCAATGCGCCTTTCTAGGCATGACCCTTCTTCCTTTTAAAAAAAAGTGTAGCCTCTGATACCGATTTCTCCATAGAGGAGCCTGCTCAACCTCCTCTTAAAAAGGAAACACTTACCCCTACCCCTAAGGTTCCTCCTAAAAAGTCTGAACCTGTTGATATCATCCATAGTCTGGATTCTTTAGATACTTTCTTGGGTTCCATAAAGGTAGAACCTGACCAACTTCCCCACAAGGAAGATTCTCTCACTCTTCCTTCAGATTCCTCTCCCATTTCTATACCCAACCCCAAATCTTCTTGTCTTAGGGTTCCTCCCTTTCAATTCCTTGTAAACCCTTCCTTCAAGGAAGACCTCAAACCCAATGCCCACAAAACCATTTATTTATATAAGACAGAGAACTCCAAGCCTAATCCTGTCTTTGAGGAAGTTTCCTCCCTGATTCCTTCAGATATAGACCCCACCCTTCTCAACTATCATATCACAGTGGGTCAATCCTTTCCTATACTCTAATCCTTGTCTTGGTCGGCCCCCACCGCTACCTCTAGAGCTGAGTCTATCTC
>JADFXY010000299.1:0-5770 GCA_015233355.1 Deltaproteobacteria bacterium
ACATATTTATTTCTATAACATGCGATAACCCTTCCAAAAGGCGGATATGGGCCGGTGGAAGATAAGATATGCCAAACAGCGAGACTCGTTGGGGAAGGTGAAAATCGCCCGGACGGGCATCCTTGATCTTTTGCAATAATTCCAGCCCCAAAGCGGCCCGGTGTTGACGTTCGTGACCGCTGCTCAACCCCCGCCACAGCACAGCTTGCCAATGGGTTTCCCGGCCCGATTCCCAGTTTGAGATCATGTCCGGCCGATATATTGTATACTGTTCAAATATCGCAGCAACTCCGGTCGCCAATTGTAATCGCTTCAGGCTTTGACCAGAGTCGCCCAGATAGGCCCGGAGGCTTTCAAAGCCCGGCCGATCCAAATACTCGGTGAGAATATTCATGATCCGCCAGGCGCAAAACTTGGGCTCAAAGGCTGTGGGATCGGGAAAATCGGGGACAATCTTCTGAAATATTTTGTTCAAGAAGGCATTGGGGAAAGGAAAATGGTAGTTGGCGCAGATGCCCGAATGAGAGGCCAACTGCATGGACAGCCAGCGCTCCATCCCTTTGCTCTGGACCAGGATAACTTCCGGCTCAAAGGGTGAGGATAGAGGCGCGGCCAAGATCTTGGTCAATTCTTGGAAGAGTAATTCCAGTCTGTTACCGGTAAATAGTCTGAAGGGTGTCACTGCGTTCGTTATGGCCACCGAATTTTCCATTTAGAACCTGAATTCGACGAGTTTTATTAATTGGAAGGGAGAAATAAATCCACAGATTTCGCAGATGGACGCAGATATATAAGACCCACAGATGAGTACGATCATTTGTCCTTTTTTGGTCTGCGTAAATCTGAGTAATCTGTGGATTAAATCATGGCTAAGAAGGACACCATTATAGCCGTGTCAAGTATGGTATCGGCGGGGGGCGAGTTGACATTCATCCGGCTACATAAGTCTTAGGGACGGCTGAAATGATCGTCCCGGAGCATGATCGCACTGCCGAAACGGCCGGTCACCCCCTCGCCCCGGTAGGAAAAAAAGAGATCGGTCCGGCATCGGGTGCATAGGCCGGAGGTCTCAATGTTTATATCGGACAGGCCGGCCTGGATGAGTTGCCGGCGGGTGATGGCCCAGAAGTCGAAATAGTTGGGCCGATCCATAAATGATAAAAAAAATTCAGGAAGTTCTTTGTGGTAGTTCTTGAATTCGGCACAACACGGACCCAAGGACGGGGCGATCCCGGCCACTAAATCTTGAGTCGAGGAGCCAAACTCGGTGACCATCACGGCCACGGTTTTAGGGACTACCCCAGCCACCGAGCCGCGCCAACCGCTATGGACATTGGCCACCACCCGGTTCACCGGATCATAGAGCAGTACGGCCTGACAATCGGCCTGCTTGACCAGCAAGGCCAGGCCAGGGGAGTTCGTCACCAAGGCGTCGCAGGTACCGGTATCCAGATGTCCTAATTGCTGGTCAGGATTGTCGGCCTGTCGGATTACGGCCACTCTGGAGCCGTGCTCTTGATGACCGGAGACAATCAGTCGGGCTGTCATCATCTCTCTGATCAACGTCAGATTAACGGCCACGTTCTCCGGGTGGTCGCCCGTGGATATGGACAGATTCAGGGAACCATAGGGTGGGGGACTGACTCCGCCGGAGCGGGTGAAAGCACCATGTTTAACGGCGTCAAAGGCGTTCAGCTTGGGGAAGGTGTAGTAGGTCAAGCCCTTGTGGGCGGTTTTGATCATGATCAATCCCGGTTCGGTCGGATTAAAGGCTTAACGCCGGCCCGGCCTTGTCGTACCGATGCCGAAGGCCCGGACTGAGTCTCTCGGTCCAAATCAGTCAGTTGCGGTTGGCCCATTTTTGATTAATGGAGTAAACAAAGGCGAATACCTCAGCAATGACATGATAAAGTTCGGGGGGGATCTCCCGGTCGATGTCGAGCCGGGACAAGACTTCCACCAGGTCGGGGTCATCCTTAATGGGAATTTTGTGTTTCTTGGCCAGCTCGATAATTTTTTCAGCCACGGTGCCCCGCCCCTTCGCGGCTACGGTCGGGGAGCGGTCTTTGGCTGTGTCATAACGCAAGGCTACGGCTGTTTTGGGTTTGTTCGGCACTGCCATGGTGATTCACACTGGTAAACCGGTTGCGGGTTATTCTGGTTACTTATCGGCCAGGGATTTCAATTCCAGGAAAAGTCGTTTCGTTTGAGCTTCGGTTTGCTCTTGAGTCTCCGAGTTATCAATTACATAATCGGCATAGGAGAGCTTTTTTTCAATATCCATTTGGGCAGCCAGGCGCTGCTCGGCTTCCTCCCGGCTCAGCCCGTCCCGGTTCAAAATGCGCTTCAATTGGATTTCCCGGGGGGCGTAAACAACTACAGTCTTGTCCATCCGCTGGTGGATGCCCAGCTCTATCAGTAGCGGGACATCGACAATGACCAGGGCGGCCGGGTCATTTTGCTTGATGCAGGCCAGCCGTGCGGCTTCTTCCGCCACCACCCGAGGATGGATGATGCTCTCCAGGACCAGCCGCTTTTCCTGGTTATTGAAGACAATCCGGCCCAGGGCCGCCCGGTTTAGGGTGCCGTCGGAGTTGAGCACACCGGTCCCGAAATAATCAACCAGATCTTGCCGGGCCGGCTTCCCCACCGCCACTACTTCCCGGCTGATCTCATCCATGTCGATAAGATAAGCGCCTAGTTTCTTAAATGTTGCCGCCACGGTACTTTTGCCGGTGGCAATCCCGCCCGTCAGGCCAATGATCAACATGGTGAAGATAATCCTGGTATTTTAAGCCCCAATAAACCAATCTATTCACCCCGGAGAGTGAAAAGCGTCTTCCTCAGGCTGTTGCTGCGGGCTGCGTCCGGACATACTCGGATGGAGTCAGGCAGGCTAGTCCAAGGTCAACGAAGCGCCACTCTAGGCCGGGGGGCCGGGAAAGGTGGTTTATCTGTGCATGGAATCAAGGAACTCCGCGTTATTTTTGGTCCCTTGAATTTTTTCCAGCAGAAATTCCATGCTATCGAGTGAATTCAATTGAGCCAATATTTTACGCAGAATCCAGACCCGATTCAGTTCATCCGGGGACAGGAGTAATTCTTCCTTGCGGGTCCCGGATATTTTGAAAACATTTGTGCTGAATGTTTGCATAAAAATCTAATTTCAGAAGATACATACAAATCAAATATACAGTTTTCTACATTATAAAATTGTGGGTTGGTGTTTAATCGTAGTATTTGTCTGGGTGTTGCCTAGTTTGGTCAATGGCACTCGCCTTGGGCGCGAGAAAAAACGCAGGTTCGATTCCTGTTACCTCCACCAAATTTAATACCTATCTCTTTAGAGGGAATAATGGATATCTTGAATCCCTCTCGAACTAGGACACGTTTCTTAAAGATTGCTTTAGGGGACTACCCTAGAGGGTTACGTTACATCAAAGCCGCCAAGAAGGATTTTCTTATAGGATCTTTGTTTCCAGCTTTCACAGTTCTGTTAGATGACCACAAACAGATTGTTTCTGCTGTATCTTATCTAAATAAATCTGACCAAATATGTATTCATATGATAGGTTCCATATTTCAAGGTAAAAGGTATGGGTCTATTCTAATAAATTTTCTTAAATCCCTAAATAAACCTATCCAAGCATACGTCATGGAAGAAGCTTACGATTTCTTCCTATCTAAAGGTTTCATCCCTCAGCAAGATAAAGGAATAATGACTGAAATGATTTTTTCACATGAGGGTTAATTCGAATAGTGTTACTTTGTACCTTGAGTGAGAACATATGGATTGAAACCTTAAACTCAAGGAGTATAACATGTATCGGCTGATGGTTTTTGTGTCTTTGATGTTCCTTACTGGATGCGCTGGTATGGGAACTGCTTCTTCTGACCCTGGTTATGGGGGAGGGGGAGGATACAGTTCTGGTTCCAGCGGGTCCGGTTCTGGCCCCCTTGTCAGCGTGTACACTCAACAACCTCAATCGTCTTCATCTTCATCGTCCATGCCCTTGGCTTACATGGATAATAAAGGTAACGTTACTTGGTTTCCTTCGGTCCAGGCTTACGAGCAAGCTCGTTTGATGGACCCTAGGTATGATTACTATCACCATCAGCCTCATATGTCGTACTATCACGATCATATGGAACGCCATACTCGTATTGGAGATTTCTCTCATTTTGATCGTGAACGTGAACGATACTACGATCAACGCGCTCGTAATCAGAACGAGGTCCGTGAGCATCTCCAGGGTCAGCAATGGGATAAGCGTTACCCTGATCGGCAGGAATACTTGAATTCGGATTATCGTAATCCCTATTCTAAGAATCCGAATCACGGGGCTGTGAATGACAGCAAGCCTAGCTATTATCCTGGGAAGGGTCCTGAACATAATCCCAACATGGCTCCTCGTAATCAGGGCCGTGATTCTAACACAAACCCTCAGTTCGGCAGGCAGGATCACCAACGTCAACCTAATAACCAGCATCAGCAGAACCTTAACCCTAACCAGGGGAACTCTCAGCCTAATGATGGTAATCAGGGAAATAATCAACAGCGGGGTAATTCACCTCAGAATAACAAGCAACAGGTTCCTCTTGTAAACCAACAGTACCAGACTCGACAGGTATATAAGGATGTTCCGGCTCCTGCCCGTGCTAGTAGGGAGTATTCTACGGTTCAGAAGCAAACCGTTACGTACTCTAACCAGGGAGGACAAAAGTCTTACTCTGAGTCCAGTTCAACTCGACAGATTCCTGTCCATTAAGGAGGACAGCCATGCGTTACCTTATCATTCTCTCTTTGTTGATGTTGCCCTTGGTTGGATGTGCTGGAATGTCTAACAATCAGATGATCGGTACTGCGGCTGGAGCCGCGCTTGGGGCAGGGTCTGCTGGATTTCTGGCCAAGGGTCTTGGGGCTAATGGGGCAATCGTAGCTGCCTCTGCTCTGGCTGGAGCCGCCGTTGGAGGAGTGGTTGGTAACGTAGTGACCAAGCCTGATCCCAATCAGCCTCGTCCGGTTCAGCAAAGTGCTAACTCTCCTTATTACGAGCAAGCTCAGGCCCAACCTTCTGCATACCAGCAAGGGTATGAACGTGGGTACCAGAATGGATCGTATAATCAGCCTCGCCCCCAGGCACAGGCCCAAGCTCCTCGGTATCAGTCTGATTACCCAAACCCTAACCAAGCTCCCTACATAAATCCTAACACGTATGATGCCCCGTCCTCTCGGTCAACCTACCCTGCCGTCTACAATCAATAATCCTTCCATTAGAGGGGCCAGAGATATCTCTGGCCCCTGGTGTTAATCAAACTCATTCTATTTTGTACCTTGTGGAAAGAATAGGAAGAGGTCACTATGCTTTCTAAATTAAAAATTAAAAAAGCTACACCCAAGAGTCTTCCTAATAAGTCTTTTGAAAATTTATCTTCAAAAGCTTTATTAGATAAAGCTAAAGAAATTTTAGTTAGGGATAAGGTCTTATTTGACAGGTTGAAAGATGTTTAACCCTGAGATCCTAATTTCCTTTAATGAGCTTATTCTTGGGGATAAGAATACCTTAATTTCTAAACAAAATCTTCTTTCAGTTTTTTCTTCATGGCACTATTATGAAGGGGATAAAGAGAGAATAATTTCTATCTTTAGGGGTTTAATTAAGAACCATCCTTTTCGTGATGGTAATAAAAGAACTGCTGTTGCATTTTTAAAGGCTTCTGTAGAGTCCTTGGATTTGGGTTATACTTGGGATAATGACACTTTAATTAA